>QKGY01000423.1 GCA_003250235.1 Desulfuromonadaceae bacterium | reverse complement strand
CGGAAAAGAAAGCGGACTGAATGATGGAATCACGGAGAGGTTTTGACAGCACCATCCTCCTGCTGGCGGTCGGCCTGACCTGCCTCGGCGTGGTCATGGTCTATTCCTCCTCCTCCATCATGGCGGCCAAGCGGTATTCGGACGGATTCTATTTCCTCAAACGGCAGGGATTCTATGCCCTGGTCGGGTTTGCGGCCATGGCGTTGATCATGCAGGTCGACTACCGCAACCTGCGCAAACTGGCGGTGCCGTTTCTGTTCGGATGCGTTTTTCTGCTTGCGGCGGTATTCCTGCCCGGGATCAGTTCCCATGCCGGTGGCGCCTCGCGCTGGATCCGCTTTGCCGGCGTGTCCATCCAGCCCTCGGAGCTGGCGAAGCTGGGCCTGGTGCTGTACATGGCCCACTCCCTGGCCAAGAAGAAGGAGAAGATCAAGAGCTTCCGCTTCGGCTTCATCCCCTACATGGTGGTGCTGGCGCTGCTGTTGTTTCTGCTGCTTCTGCAGCCGGATCTGGGCGGGGCGATCACCCTGGGGGCGGTGGCGATGCTGATGCTCTTTGTCGCCGGGACGCGCCTGAGTTATTTTCTCTCGGCGATCATCCTGGCCATGCCGTTCCTCTATTTTCTGGTGATGAATGTCGATTACCGCAGGCGGCGCATCCTGGCGTTTCTGAACCCCTGGGATGATCCGACCAACACCGGTTTTCAGATCATCCAGAGCTGGATCGCCTTCGGCACCGGCGGCCTGTTTGGCAACGGCCTGGGGGAGGGCAAGCAGAAGCTGTTCTATCTGCCCGAGGCCCATACGGATTTCATCTTCTCCGTGATCGGCGAGGAACTCGGTTTTGCCGGGGTGCTGATCATCACCGCCATGTTCCTGGTGCTGGTGTTGCGGGGTATCCGCACCGCGCTGGCGGCGCCGGATGATTTCGGGAAATTCCTGGCATTCGGGGTGTCGCTGTTGATCGGACTGGAAGCGTTCGTGAACTTTGCCGTCGTCATGGGCATGCTGCCGACCAAGGGGCTGGCCCTGCCGTTTCTGTCCTATGGGGGGACGTCTCTGGTGACGACGTTGATGGGGGTCGGCTTGTTGCTGGCCGTTTCGCGCCAAGGGACAGGAGAGCTGCGATGAGACTCCTTCTTGCCGGTGGTGGCACCGGAGGACATCTCTTCCCGGCGGTGGCGCTCGCCGAGAGGCTCCTGGAAACCGATCCGGATTCCAGTGTGCATTTCGTCGGGACGGATCGCGGCATCGAGGCGCGGATTCTCCCCCAGCTTGGCTGGCCCCTGTCGAAGATCGATATTTCCGGGTTCGTCGGCAAGGGGATAGGCGGCAAGATCGCACTGATCCCGCAGTTGTGGAAAAGCCTGCGGCAGTCCCGCAGGATTCTCGACACCTTCAACCCGGACGTGGTTGTCGGTGTGGGCGGATACGCCTCGGGGCCGGTGTTGATGGCTGCGGCGATGAAGAAGATCCCCTACCTGGTGCACGAGCAGAACGCCTGGCCCGGTTTGACGAACCGCATGCTGGCCCGCTGGGCGCAGCGCATCTGCATCTCCTTTGCCGAGAGCGAAAAGGCGTTTCCGGCGGGAAAGACGGTCCTGACGGGAAACCCGCTGCGTCGCGGCATGGAGAGCTGCCCGATGCCGGGGGCAGGAAAGCCGCTTCTGCTTGTATTCGGCGGAAGCCGCGGCGCGCGCGCCATAAACGATGCGGTCGTCAGTGCCCTGGGGCACATGACGGATATGAAGAACGGCTTCGATATCCTGCATCAGAGCGGTGACGAGGATCTGCAGAGGATCCGCGATGCCTATGCCGCTATGGGGTGGGACTCCGAATCGGTCGTCCCCTTCATTCACGACATGGCGGATGCCTACGGCCGGGCTCACCTGCTGGTATGCCGTGCAGGGGCGACCACACTGGCCGAACTGACGGCCTGCGGACGTGCCGCCATTCTGATCCCCTATCCCTATGCGGCCGGGGATCACCAGAGCGCCAACGCCAGAGCTCTGGTCCTCAAGGGGGCGGCGCTGATGGTTCCGCAGTCGGAACTGGACGGAGAGAGCCTGGCGACTCTGATCCGCAACCTGCTTCATGATCATAACCAGCTGGTATCCATGGCCAGTGCGGCGAGGGCGCTGAGCATACGCGGCGCCGCGGACAGCATTCTGCAGCAGTGCCGTGACGTTATCGGCTGAGAAAGAGTAAGCTATGTACGGAAAAATACGGAAAATTCATTTTGTCGGCATCGGCGGGATCGGCATGAGCGGTATCGCCGAAGTCCTGCTGAACCTGGGCTATAAGGTGTCGGGTTCCGACCTGCGCGAATCGGAGATCACCACACGGCTGGCCAGACTGGGCGGCGATATCGTCTACGGGCACAAGGCTGAAAATCTCAAGGATGTCGATGTCGTGGTGACCTCAACGGCCGTGCGCAAGGACAACCCGGAGGTGGTCGAGGCCAACAGGCGTCTGATTCCCGTGATTCCCCGTGCGGAAATGCTGGCCGAACTGATGCGCATGAAATACGGTATCGCCGTCGGCGGGACGCACGGCAAGACGACCACCACCAGCATGGTGGCGACGCTCCTCTCCCATGCCGGCATCGATCCGACGGCGGTCATCGGCGGCCGGCTCGACTCCCTGGGATCCAATGCCAAGTTGGGGCAGGGCAAGTTCCTGGTCGCCGAGGCGGACGAGTCGGACGGCACCATTCTCAAGCTGACTCCGACTATCGCCGTGGTGACCAATGTCGATGCCGACCATCTCGACTTCTACCCGAATCTCGACGCCATCAAGGACACCTTTGTCGAGTTCGTCAACAAGGTTCCCTTTTTCGGGCTGGCGGTTCTTTGTCTGGACGATGCGAATATCCAGGCTCTTATCCCGCGGGTCAAAAAACGCTTTGTCACGTACGGGCTGGCCAGCCAGGCCGATTTCTACGCGACCGAGATCAGCCACAAGGCGAACCGCACATCGTTCACCGCGCACCACCGGGGCAAGGCCCTCGGGCGTATCTCCTTCAAGATGCCGGGGCGTCACAATGTTCTCAACGCCCTGGCCGCCGTGGCCGTGGCCATGGAACTCGACATCCCCTTTGAAACCATCGCCGAAGGGCTGCATGATTTCGGCGGGGTGCAGCGTCGTTTCCAGGTGCGTCACGACGACGGCAAGATCATGGTGGTGGACGACTACGGGCACCATCCGGCCGAGATCAAGGTCACCCTGGCCGCAGCGCGATCGGGCTGGGACAGGCGCGTGGTGGCCGTTTTTCAGCCGCATCGCTATTCGCGCACCAAGGCGCTGTTCGACGAGTTTGTCACCGCCTTCTACCAGGCCGACCACCTAGTGGTCATGGACATCTATGCCGCGGGCGAAGACCCCATCGAAGGGGTGAATGCCAAGGATCTGGCGGGCGGCATCGCCGGGCACGGGCATAAGGACGTACACTATATCGGCAATGCCGAAGCGGTACTCGACCATCTGCAGACGGTGGTGAGAGAGGGGGACATCGTGATCACCCTCGGCGCCGGCAACGTCTGGCAGATTGGCGAGCAGCTGGGCAAACGACTGAAAGAAAAGGCCTGAAGTGCCTTTGCTCTTTGACACTCTGAGAGGAACCCTGCGCGGAGCGGTGCGTGAAAACGAACCGATGTCAGCGCATACCACCTGGCGGGTGGGAGGGCCGGCGGATCTGTTTATCGTGCCGGCGGACCGAGAAGACCTGGGTACCGCTCTGGATCTTCTGAACCAAGCCAATTGCCCCTGGATGGTGGTGGGGCGCGGCAGCAATCTGCTGGTGAAGGACGGCGGCATTCGCGGCGCGGTGCTCTGCCTGGGGAGTCTGGACCGAGTCACCTTTCTCCCGGAGGCGAAGGTTGTTGCCGAAGCGGGAATCCCGCTGATGCGACTGATCCGGCTCTGTGCGGAAAAGGGCCTGGGCGGGCTGGAGGCCATGGCCGGTATCCCGGGTACTCTGGGAGGGGCGGTCGCTATGAACGCCGGTGCCGGGGGGCAGGAGCTCTCCGATGTGGTGGAAGCGATAACCCTGACCGGACTCGCGGGAGAACAGACCCTTCCTGCCGCCGAACTGGACTTCGCCTATCGCAGGTGCCGGTTGCCGGAAAGGTCGCTGGTCGTGGACGCGGCCCTGCAACTGCGACCGGACGACCCTGAGGCGCTTGGCGCGGTGATTGCCGAGCGGATAACCCACCGCCGGCAGGCGCATCGGGTGGGCGGCCCCAATGCCGGCTCGGTGTTCAAAAATCCCCCCGGGGGACAGGCCTGGCGGCTCATCGATGCTGTCGGCATGCGCGGTGCGGTGTCAGGGGGAGCGAGAGTCTCCGAGCAGCATGCCAACTTCATTGTCAACGCCGGTGGGGCGAAGGCCAAGGACATCCTCGATCTGATAGCACGTATACGGGACGCTGTCCGCAAGGACAGCGGCATCGACCTGGAACCGGAAGTAAGGATCGTCGGCTGCGATCAGCCGCGATAAACGGAAGACGATGACGCGACAGGAACTGAAAACCAAAAAAATAGCGGTCCTCATGGGAGGGCTTTCGGCCGAGCGGGACATTTCCCTGCGCACGGGCAACGCCGTCCTCTCCGCTTTGCAGGAGGCTGGCTACGAAGCTTTCGGGCTCGACGTGGGGCGGGACGTGGCCGTGAAACTGATGGAGAGGAAGGTGGAGGTCGCCTTCATCGCCCTGCATGGTCGATATGGCGAGGACGGCACCATTCAGGGGCTGCTGGAGATGATGCAGATCCCCTATACCGGCAGCGGGGTGCTGGCATCCAGCGTGGCCATGGACAAGGTGACGACCAAGAAGATCCTTCTGTACCATGAGCTGCCGACGCCGGGGTTTCAAGTCTACCGCAAGGGGGAGGATCTGGAAAAATTTCTAGCGCTGTGCCGGCATTTTCCCCTGGTGGTCAAGCCGGCCCGTGAGGGGTCGACCATCGGTATCAGCATTGTGAAGGATGTGATGGCTCTGCGGGCCGGAATCGACGCTGCCCTGAAATTCGATGATCTGGTGCTGGTCGAGGACTTCATCCAGGGGATGGAGGTCACCGTGGGGATTCTCGGCGGCGAGGCGTTGCCGATCATCCAGATCGCCCCCAAGGGCGGGTTTTACGATTATCACGCCAAGTACACTGTCGGTCAGACCGAGTATATTCTGCCGGCTCCCCTCGACGGGGCGGTGTACGACCGTATCCAGCAGGTGGCGATGGAGGTTTACCGCGTCCTGGGGTGCGTGGGGGCGGCCCGGGTCGATTTCATGGTGCGGGAAAAAGAGTTCTTCTGCCTGGAGGCCAACACCATACCGGGAATGACGGAAACGAGCCTGCTGCCCAAGGCGGCTCGCCACGCCGGCATCGAATTCGGCGAACTGGCTCAGCGGATACTGGAAGAATCGGGACTCAACAAATAACGGGGCGATATCACGGGACGCATGCGCGACTTTAAATCACTCAAAAAGGCCAAGGTCAAAGAGAACCGGCGCCGCCAGGACAAGCAGCCCCGCGACTGGAAGAAGATCTTCCATCGCCTGCTGCGCGTCTCGGTGATCGTCAGCAGCCTTGTCCTGATGGTCAGTGGTGGGTTCCTGGGGTTGCGCGTGCTGTTCAGTTCCGACTATTTCCGTCTCGACAGTGTCCAGGTGGTTGATGCCGAGAGAGTCAGCCATGACGAGATCCTGGCCCTCTCCGATATCCAGAACGGGACCTGCATCTTCGACCTCGACCTGGAGCGGATCGGCCGAAAGATCGAGGAGGATCCGTGGATTGCCCGGGCTCAGGTGGAACGGGTTCTGCCGCGCGAAGTGATCATCCGTGTCGAGGAACGACACCCCTGCGCCATTGTCAACCTCGGCTACCTCTATTACATGGATGCCCAGGGGACCCTGTTCAAGCTGCTCGAGCCCGAAGATCGACTCGACTTTCCGGTGGTGACCGGAATCGATCGTAACTTTCTTCTGGAGAAGCCGGAAGAGGCCCATGGCATGCTGACCGAGGTGGCGCAGCTTATCGAGGAGCTCAAGGGACGGAGCCGGTTCAATCTCGACGATGTGTCCGAACTGCACATCGATCCGGAGGGAGGCATCGATCTCTATACCTATGTCGGTGGCGTGCCGGTGCACATGGGGTACAACAACTACAGCACCAAACTGGACCGGCTGGAAAGTATCTACAAAGAGTTGGAGCCCCGGTTGACCGGGCTGAAATATATCGACTTGAATGTGCTGGATCGCGTCATCGTCAAGGTGGATACCCGGCACACCTCGGAAAAAGGCTAGCGTGAGCGGACGAAAGAGGAGAGCTATGAGCACTAAGAGGGACAACCTGATCGTCGGACTGGACATCGGCACCACGAAGATCTGCGCCATTGTCGGCAACATGACCGATGAAGGACTGGACATCGTGGGGATTGGCACCAGTCCCTCCAAGGGGCTTCGCAAAGGGGTGGTCATCAACATCGAAAGCACGGTGGAAGCCATCCGCAAGGCCCTTCGCGAAGCCGAACTCATGGCCGGGTGCGAAATCAAGTCGGTTTTCGCGGGGATCGCCGGCGGGCATATCAAGGGATTCAACTCCCAGGGGGTCATCGCCATCAAAAACCGCGAGGTCAATGACGACGACATCCGCCGGGTCATCGATGCCGCCAAGGCCATCGCCATCCCCATGGACCGCGAGGTGATCCACATCCTGCCCCAGGAATTCATCATCGACGATCAGGACGGCATCAAGGAGCCCCTGGGCATGAGCGGGGTGCGCCTCGAGGCCAAAGTCCATATCGTCACCGGGGCGGTGGCCAGTGCGCAGAACATCGTCAAGAGCTGCAACCGGGCCGAGGTGGACGTGGCCGACATCGTTTTGGAGCAACTGGCCAGCGCTGAAGCGGTCCTTTCACCGGACGAGAAGGAGCTGGGCGTCGCCATCATCGATATCGGCGGCGGCACCACCGATATCGCCATCTTCGTCGACGGGGCGATCAAGCATACCGCGGTCCTGTCTCTGGGCGGCAACCACCTGACCAACGATATTGCCGTCGGGCTGCGCACTCCCATGGCCGAGGCCGAGAAGATCAAGCAGTCCTACGGCTGCTGTCTCGCCTCCATGGTGGGCAAGGACGAGACCATCGAAGTGCCGTCGGTGGGGGGTCGCGAAGCGCGTGTGCTCTCCCGCCAGCTGCTGGCCGAGATTCTCGAACCCCGGGTGGAGGAGATCTTCACCCTCGTCAACCGCGAGATCGTTCGCAGCGGCTACGAGGATCTGATCGCCTCAGGGGTGGTCATCACCGGAGGCACCTGCATCCTGCCGGGGATGCCCGAGCTGGCCGAGCAGGTGTTCAACCTGCCGGTACGCCGCGGGGTACCCCGCGACATCGGCGGTCTGACCGACGTGGTCAACTCCCCGATCTACGCCACGGGGGTCGGCCTGGTGAAGTACGGCAGTCGCAATATGAGTTCCCGCAATTTCGTCATCGGACAGGCCAACGTATTCGACAAGGTGGTCCGGCGGATGAAAGAGTGGTTCGACGAGTTCTTTTAACGGAGCGTAAGCAGCAACAGTTTCTTTAACACAGGGGAGCCCTGATTGCGGAGAATCAGACCCCGAATGAGAACGGAGGGAGTTATGTTCGAGTTTGATGAGAGTATCGATCAGAGAGCCAGGATCAAGGTTATCGGCGTGGGCGGAGGCGGCGGCAACGCGGTCAACACCATGATCGCCTCGCAGGTCGAGGGGGTGGATTTCATCTGCGCCAATACCGATGCGCAGGCCCTGCGCCACAACAAGGCACCGATGAAGGTGCAGCTCGGTTCCAAGCTGACCAAGGGCCTGGGTGCCGGCGCCAACCCGGAGGTCGGACGCGAGGCCGCCCTGGAGGACAAAGCCCGTTTGATGGAAATCCTCGAAGGGGCCGACATGGTCTTCATCGCGGCAGGACTCGGCGGCGGCACCGGAACCGGTGCGGCGCCCATCATTGCCGAAGTAGCCCGTGAGACAGGCGCCCTCACCGTGGGTGTCGTCACCAAGCCTTTCTCGCGCGAAGGCAAGCAGCGCATGAAGAAAGCCGAGGAAGGGGTCGACGAACTCAAGGATGTCGTCGACTCGCTGATCGTCATCCCCAACGACCGGCTGCTGGGACTGGCGGGCAAGAGCATGAGCATTCTCGATGCCTTCAAGCCCTCCGATGACGTTCTGCTGCAGGCGGTGCAGGGGATTTCCGACCTGATCACCACCAGCGGTCTGATCAACGTCGATTTCGCCGACGTCAAGGCGATCATGAGCGAGCGCGGCATGGCGATGATGGGTATCGGCATGGCCGAAGGGGAGAAGCGGGCCGCCGAGGCCGCTCACCAGGCCATCAGCAGCCCGCTGCTCGAAGATATCGACATTTCCGGCGCCAAAGGGGTGCTGGTCAACATCTCCGGGTCGTCCAACATGACGATGGAAGAATTCGACGAAGCCTCCCGCATCATTCACGAGAAGGTGCATGAGGACGCCAACATCATCACCGGCCTGGTGATCAACGAAGAACTCGGCAACTGCATCAAGATCACGGCGATTGCCACCGGATTCGGCCCCTCGTTCGACAAGAACGGCCGGCACGCCGAAGAGCTCAAAAACCGGGTCGCCGCACCGATGGCCAAAGTGGACCGCGACCTGCCGACCTTCATCCGCGATCGGCAGAAGGAAATTCCGCGCGGGGTTCGAACCAACGGTGGCGAAGACCTCGAATATGATATCCCGACGTTTTTGCGCAAGCGGGTCGACTAGATCCGCCTGACAACAGACTGCCATTCGGGCCGCAAGGGTTACCCGTGTCTCCAGACGGTGACACGAGAAACGCAGTGTCGGCTACGTTTCGCCGTGCAGGCGAGGCAACTCCCAGGCTAAGGATCTCCGCCCGACGCCTCCAGGAGCCTTGTGCGGCTGTTTTTTGAATCTTGTAATCTCATACTCCCTTCATCCGGGGGGCCGCGGGAGCGGCCCCCTATTTTTTTGTCCGACAAGCGTCTTTACCCTGCCCCCCCTTTAATGCGATGATGTCTCTTTCTCCTTGCGGGGTTGCAAGCTTACTTTTGTGTCAGGATCTACGATGTCCAAGTCCCTCATAGCCAGAGCGCGGCAGCGCCTGGAACAGGAAACCGGCTGTCGGCCCCACCCCTGGGGGGGACGGATCAGCGTCGCCCTGGTTTTTCCCAATACCTACTACCAGGCGATGAGCAACCTCGGATTCCAGACCGTGCACCATCTTCTCAACAGCCGTGAGGATACGCTGTGCGAACGGTTTTTCCTGCCCGATCCCGAAGATCTCGCCGAGCACCGCAAGACCAATACCCCTCTTTTTTCCCTGGAATCCCAACGTCCTCTAGGAGACTTCGATCTCATCGCCTTTTCGATCTCCTTTGAAAACGACTACGTGCATCTGCCCACCCTGTTCGAGCTGGGGCGCATCCCGCTGTTTTCCGCCGACCGGGGCGAGCGTTTTCCCCTGGTTCTGTGTGGCGGTGTCTGCGCCTTTCTCAATCCGGAACCCCTGGCGGAAATCGTGGACCTCTTTGCGGTGGGGGAAGCGGAAGTCCTTCTCCCCTCCCTGGTGGCGGCGCTGAAAGAAAAGGGGGAGTCCCGCGAAGCTCTTCTCAATCACCTTGCCGCCACCGAGGGCCTGTACGTTCCGTCCTTCTACGAGATTTCCTATAAGCCGGATGGTACTATCGACGCCATAGACGCGAAGCCTCCGACGCCTCAGAGGGTGCGCCGTCAATGGGCCGCAGACCTGGATGAGACCCGGAGCCAGGCCTTTATCCGCACGCCGGAAACGGTCTTTTCCGATATGTCCCTGGTGGAGATCTCCCGGGGGTGTTCGCGCGGGTGCCGGTTCTGCGCAGCCGGCTTTATCTACTTGCCGGCCCGCGAGCGTTCGCTCAATGCGCTGCTGCCTCAGGTCGAGGAGGGGTTGTGCGCGTCTTCCAAAATCGGACTGGTCGGTGCAGCCGTCTCCGATTATTCGCAGATCGAAGCGCTGAACAGGCAGATCATGGATCGCGGCGGACATGTCTCGGTCGCCAGCCTGCGTATCGATTCGCTGAGCGCCGAAGAAGTGGAGGCTTTGCGAGTATCGGGGCACCGCACTTTGGCGCTGGCCCCCGAGGCCGGTAGCCAGCGGCTTCGCGATCTGATCAACAAAGGAATCGACGAGGCGCAGATTCTCGATGCCGCCCGTCTGCTCGCCGAAGGAGGGATTCTCAACCTCAAGCTCTATGTGCTCATCGGGCTGCCGACGGAAGAGCCGGCCGACATTGACGCGCTGCTGGAGCTGATGGCCAGGCTGCGGGAGGTCTGGGTGACCACCCAGAAAAAATCCGGACGGCTGGGGACCCTCACCCTGTCGGTGAACCCCTTTATCCCGAAACCATTCACCCCGCTTCAGTGGGCCGGAATGGACGAGGCCAAGAACCTGGAGCGCAAGATGAAACAGATTCGCAGCGCCATTGCCCGCATGGCCAACTGCGAGGTGATCTTCGAACCGGTGCGTGGTGCCGTTCTGCAGGCGTTTCTGTCTCGGGGGGATCGTCGTGTCGGCAGGGTGCTTCCCTTGCTGGCTTCCGGCAAAAACCTCAAGGCCTCCTGCCGGGAGATAGGCATAGACCCCGATTTTTATGTGACCCGGGCGCGCGGCGAGGACGAGATATTCCCCTGGGAGGTTCTGGACAATGGCGTCCGCCGGGAGTTTCTGCTGTCCGAATATCGTCGGGGGCTGGGCGGCATGCTGTCTCCTCCCTGTGCCCCCGGTTGCCGGCGGTGCGGTATCTGTTAAGTGTGGGACTTTTCCTGTTCTTCCTATTTTGAATCATAGGACAAAACCTTACTTGCCAAGTCGTTTATAGCTGGTAATATGCTTGGATTAATCCTCGGCGACTGCCAACGTCGCGGACCTCGCTTGATACACGTTTGCCATTACCGTATCGTCATCAACGGCTGAAAGAATGAATAAGGAGGATCGGATGAAGAAACGGCCTGCCCGTTGGCTCGTGCTGGCTCCCGGTGTGATGTTGAGTCTGCTGATGTGCCTGGGGGTCAACACGGCGTCGGCGCAACAGTACCAGGTGGAATCGGATACCCTGATGCGCTTTTTCCAGAGGGATACCCTGGCGGAGACGGATGTCTCGGTCTGGCCTCTGTACGAATATCTTCGCGCGGATGCCAATGTGGACGGGGTACAGGGGCTCAGCTTCCACCTCTACGGATGGGGGCGCGCCGACTTGGGCGACGGCAATTATTATGAGGACGATACCGACGCCAAGTTGCTGTACGGCTATGTCGATTATCGGGCGGAGCAGGCCAACTTCCTTGTTCGCCTCGGCCGGCAGTATGTCTTCTCCGGTATCGCCAATGAGAGCCTTGACGGCGTCCTGGTCCAAAGCGACCTGGGACCGATGGCCTCCTTTTCCGCTTATGGCGGTCTTCCTGTCGCGCTGGACACGCAAAACGGCCGCAGCGGAGACGTTCTGTATGGCGGGCGCTTCTCCCTGCACCGCGGCACCCTGTATGACCTGGGCCTCTCCTACAAGAAGAGCGAGAACGACAGCGAAACCTACCAGGAGCGGATGGGTGTCGATCTGGCCCTGGGGCTGTGGTCCGGCATCCAGTTCAATGGGCTTTCCGTCCTCAACGTCGACAGCAGCGGCTGGGCCGAGCACTCCTACGAACTGCGCATTCCCGTCCGTTCCGTGACGATCCGTCCCTACTATCAGAGTTTTGTTTATGAAGACTACTTCGGCACTTCGCCCTCGGGCGTCGCACTGTTCAACGCTTTGGCGGCCCGGGGCAACGCCACCCTCTCCATTTTAGGGGGGGACGTGAACTGGTATAACGGCGGGCGTATCAATGCCGGCCTGAAGGTCAAAAGCATCAGCAACGACAGCAACGGCGAGGATGCCCTTTACTATGGCGGACTGCTGTCCCTCTCCGGAGAAGGCATGAACGAGGTTGGCGCCGAACTCGGCTACATGGACGGCGACAGCTCTGACAACAGCTACCTGCTGGCGCGGGCTTATTTTTATCTGAATCGCATGCCGCGCCTGGCAGCGGGAGCCTTCGTATCGGGCGATCTGGTTTACGCCCTGTATGACGAGGCGATCTACGGCGAGGATTATTCCCTCTTTGCCTCTTTGGGTCTTGGCACGAAGTTTCTGCACGATAGCCTGCAGGTCAAGATCTCCGGGGATTACAGCCAGGACCCCTATTTTGACAATGATCTTCGCGGCATGCTGGTTGTGAGCTATCTTTTCGGCCGATGAGCCGTTTCCCTTTGCACATGGAGACCATGATGGAGAAAAAGAATCTGTTGCTGTTGCTGGCCTGCATGGCGCTGCTGAGCCTTATCGCCGCCTGCGCCGCTCTCGATTCGGGCACAACCCTGCCGACGGCTCATCCCGAAGACCTCGGCAAAGGCAACCCTACCTGCACCCAGTGTCACGAGGCCCGGGTGGGAACCATGAACTATCAGCGCTTCAATCATACGGCCAATTTCCTCGCGACCCACCGCATGGAGGCGTATCAGAACGAACAGCTCTGCGCCATGTGTCACCAGACCAGCTTCTGCAATGACTGCCATGCTACGCGGGTCGAGCTCAAACCTTCGATCAAGAACCAGTCCGAAACCTATCGCAGTATGCCGCACCGGGGGGATTATCTGTCGCGCCACCGCATTGACGGCCGACTCGATCCGACCTCCTGTTTCCGCTGCCACGGAAGCCCCAAGTCGGCAACGACCTGCGTCCCCTGCCACGGTTAAGTAAGGAGGTCCCGTGAACATATCCTACCGATTCAAGATCCTGTTTCTGGCGTTGTTCCCCGCAGCGCTGTTTGCCTGCAGCAACAGCAACAGTGACGCTCCGCCGGCCAATGCCGTGCACGAGGCGGCCTATGTGCTGAACCATGGCAGCGATGCCCAGGGCAACCTGGAAACCTGCAAGGTTTGCCATGGTGCGACCCTGACCGGAAACGGCTCGGCACCCAGCTGCTATACCTGCCATTTCGGTCCGGACGGCTCGCGCGTTCCCCCCGGGTCGAGCTGGGTGCATGGTACCTCAAACCATGTGTCCCTGTTCGCCAGCGGCGATGTGTGCAATGCCTGTCACGAGATCATGCGCACGGCGACCGGTTCTCCGGCCTCCTGTCATAACTGTCACCTGATCTCCCACCCCCTCGGCGAAGCCTGGATGAACAAGACCGTGTCCGGTTATCACGGTGACGTTAAACTGGCGGGCACCCTCGACTGCACCCCCTGTCACGGGACCGACTACAAGGGCGGGGCCGTTGGGGTCAGCTGCTTCACCTGTCATTTCAACGAGAACGGCAGCCGGGATGTGGCGGCGCTCTCCTGGGTCCACGCGACGGCCGTGTCGGGCGGCGTCCACACCGCTCCCGCCGGTCTGGCAACCTATGGCGACGTGTGCAATGCCTGTCACGATACCAATCGGACCTACAGCAACCCGCCGACCTCCTGCCACGATTGCCATCTGGATAGTCCCCATCCCCTGGGGCAACCCTGGATGGACAAGACGGTTTCCGGTTACCACGGCGACGTCAAACAGGCGGGGACTCTCGACTGTACCCCCTGTCACGGTGCCGATTATCTGGGGGGGGCTACCGGTGTAGGCTGTTTCACCTGCCATTTCGATGAGAACGGCAGCCGGGATGTGACCGCACTTTCCTGGGTGCATGCCACGGCCGTGACCAGCGGGGACCACACCCGACCGACAGGTTTAAGCACCTATGGCGATGTGTGTAACGGTTGTCACAATACCAACCGGGCCTACAGCAATCCGCCGACGTCCTGTCATGACTGCCACGCCACCCATGAACTGGGAGCGGCCTGGCTGCTGCCGTCGGCTCATGCGACGCAGGCCATCGCCGATGTCAATGCCTGTTATGCCTGTCATGACCTGTTGACTGGAGGCAGCGGTACCCAGCCGGCCTGCCGTACCTGCCATACGGCGTCCGATCCCAAGATGGTCCTGGGAACCTGCTCTTCCTGCCACGGCAGTTCGACCGCCGATTTGACGACCGATGCTGGCCGCCCCACCGGGAGCGTCACCCCCAACCGGGCCGGCCGGCACTCTTCCGTCTCCGCCCACCGTGTCGCCTGCTCCAACTGCCACAATGGGTTCGGAACGGCAACCGCCGGTCACTGGTATCCGGATCCCACTCCGCCCGCCGATGTCGTTTTCGCGGCGGATATCAACCTGAACTATACCAACGGAACCTGCGCCGGAGATTGCCACGGCGAGGGCCACAACTTTTCCTGGTACTGAGAATTGTCGCTTGACAACCTGATCCGGGATGTATAAATTATGACCAATCTTATCATCTATTAGCAAGGAGAGCATCATGAGCCAGAAACGCACCGGCGTTATTACTTTCAAAGGCAATCCCGTTACCCTGGTCGGACCCGATGTCACCGTCGGCAGCGCCGCTCCGGAATTCAAAGT
>QKGY01000149.1 GCA_003250235.1 Desulfuromonadaceae bacterium | reverse complement strand
GCACCGGTGACGAGGGTCAGGGGGAAATGCCCGGCGATGGTGGCGGCGGTGGTCATGAGGATGGGGCGCAGGCGGGTGAGAGTGGCCTCGCGTACCGCCTCGAGCTTCTCCTTGCCCTGTTCCTGAAGCTTGTTGGCGAATTCGACGATGAGGATGCCGTTTTTGGAAACCAGCCCGACCAGGGTCACCAAACCGACCTGGGAATAGATGTTGAGAGTGGTGGTCCATCCGTTGGTCCAGAAGGGGGTGTTCGGGTCGGGGATTTTCAGAAAGGTGAAGATCAGCGCACCGAACATCGCCAGCGGAACCGAGCCGGCCAGGATGACGAAGGGATCGCGAAAGCTGTTGAACTGGGCTGCCAGCACCAGAAAGATCAGGGTGATGGCGAGGGCGAAGGCAGGCAGGAAGCGGTTGCCCTCGGTACGCAGTTGACGCGATTCGCCCGTGTAGTCGACCACGTACCCTTTGGGCAGAATCTTGGCCGCTTCGGATTCGAGGTACTTCAGGGCCTCGTCGAGGGGGCGCACCGCCACGCCGCTCAGCTTGACGGCATTGAGCTGCTGGAAGCGGTTGAGGGAGCGCGGCACCGTGGAGTTTCTCAGTGTGGCCACGGTAGCGAGGGGGATCAGTCCGCCGTTGCGACCGCTGATGTAGATGTTCTGCAGCTGTTCGGCATTAAGGCGGTCAATCCGCTGTACCTGAGGGATGACCTTATAGCTGCGCCCGGCGATGTCGAAACGATTGACGTAGTTCCCCCCGACCATCGAGGCGATATCGGCCCCGACCTGTTCCAGACTGAGCCCGAGGTCGGCCACCTTGTCGCGGTCGATGACGAACTCGGTCTGCGGCTGGTCGATCTTAACGTCAATCAGCGGCGGAAACGCGAAGAGGCCGCTGACCATGGCTTTGCGTTGAATCTGCTGGGCCAGTTCAAGAATCTGTCCCTGTTCGGCCGTCGAGGCGATGACGAACTCTACCGGGAACTGCCCTCCGCCCGGAAGGGCCGGCGGGGTCACGGGAAACATCTGGATGCCCGGGATGGCCTGAAGCTTTTTCTGCACTTCGGGAAGGATCTGGAACACGGTACGCTTGCGGTCATCCCAGGGGGTGGTGACCATGCCGGTGAAGCCTGAGGCGGGGAAGGTGATCTGGAACGTGAACTTGGCCTCCGGAACGCTGAGCAGGACATCATTGGCGGCCGCGGCATAGCGGCTGGTCTGGTCAAGGGTCGAGTTGGCCGAGGCGTCGAGGATGCCGAAGATGACCCCCTGGTCCTCGGTGGGGGCCAGTTCCACCGGCGACATCAGGAACATCGGCACCGTTAGAACGGTGATGACGACCCACACCAGGTAGACGGCGGGACGGCTGCGCAGGGTACCATCCAGCAGCCGCCCGTAAAAGCGGCGGAATTTGGCGAAATCCCGGGCGATCTTGCCGGCAAAGCCGTGTTCTTCCATGCCGGGTTTAAGCAGGTTGGCCGACATCATCGGCGACAGGGTCAGCGCGACGATTCCGGAAATGGTTACGGCTCCGGCCAGGGTAAAGGCGAACTCGCGGAACAGCGATCCCGTCAGTCCCCCCTGCAGGCCGATGGGGGCGTAGACGGCCGCCAGAGTGATGGTCATGGCGATAATCGGATTGACCAGTTCGCGAGCGCCCAAGATGGCCGCGCGCAGGGGAGTCTCTCCCGCGCTGAGGTGCCTCTCCACGTTTTCTACCACGACGATGGCGTCATCGACCACCAGGCCAACGGACAGCACGATGGCCAGCAGGGTCAGCAGATTGATGGTGAAGCCGAACACCTGCATCAGGAAGATCGCCCCGATCAGCGACATCGGGATGGCTATGACCGGAATGAAAGCGGAGCGCAGCGAGCCGAGGAAGAGGAAGATGACGATCACCACGATCAGCAGCGTTTCGCTGAGCGTCTTGATGACTTCACGGATGGCGGTGTTGATGTATTCGGTGCCGTCATAGGCGATGTGGGCATCGAGCCCGGTGGGGAGGTCTTTCTGAATGGCTGCCATCTCAACCCGCACCCGCTTGATGACGTCAAGGGAGTTGGCGTTGGGCAGTGCCCGAGAAGCGGACCTCGGCGTCGTAGTTCTCCGCCCCGAGGCTCACGTCGGCAATGTCGCCGATGCGTACGATGGCGCCGTTCTGTTCGCGCACCACGAGGCGCTGGAATTCCTGCACCGTGTTGAGGTTGGTATCGGCCGTGAGGTTGACCTGTATCAGCGCGCCTTTGGTCTGACCGACGGCGGCCAGGAAGTTGTTGGCTGCCAGGGCCTGACGCACCTGCGCCGGGCTGACGCCGAAAGCCGCCATGCGGTCGGGTTTGAGCCAGATGCGCATGGCGAAAGTGCGGCCGCCGAGGATGTCGGCCCGTTGCACCCCTTCGAGGGCCGACAGGCGTGGCTGCACCACGCGCACCAGGTAGTCGGTGATTTCGTTCTGAAGCAGGATGTCCGAGGAGAAGCTGAGGTAGGCCGAGGCGAACTGGCTGTCGGCCGATTCGATATTGATGACGGGGACCTCCGCCTCGGGGGGGAGATCCGCCCGGACCTGATCGACTTTGGAGCTGATCTCCGCCAGCGCTTTGGTGGCATCGTAGTTCAGCTTGAGCCGTGCGGTGATGGTTGAGAGGCCGAGGGTGCTCTTGGATTCAAGGTAGTCGATGCCGTCGGCGGCAGCGATGGCCCGCTCCAGCGGGGTTGTGATGAATCCGCGCACCAGTTCGGCGTTGGCGCCGACATACACCGTGGTGACCGTGACGGTCGAGTTTTCGCTCTGCGGGTACTGGCGTACGACAAGAGAGCGGATGGCCTGCAGCCCCGCAATGATGATGACGAAGCTGACCACCAGGGCAAGAACCGGTCGGCGTATGAACAGGTCGGTGAATTTCATGGGTCCCATGGGTGGCAGGCCGGGCCTGCCCTCTCGCAATCAGTTGTTCGGCGGTGTCGGGGCCAGCTGGAACTCGGGAGAGAGCGTGTTGTCGACCACCGCGGTCTGGCCGTTACGCAGTTTGAAAACCCCCGTCGTCACCAGGGTGTCCCCTTCTTTGACCCCTGAGGTCAAAGCGACGAAATCCCCACGCCGGATTCCCTGGTGCACAAACTGCTGGCGCAGCACCAGAGACATCTTGCCGGTTTTCTCGTCGGCTTTTTCCTCGACCACAAAGACCGAATCGCCGTATGGGGCGTAAAGCACCGCTGTTGCCGGAACAGCCAGAACGTCCAGCTTCTGCGGCAGTTCGACCGCCACGTTGACGAACATCCCTGGTCGAAGTGTCTCCTTGGGGTTGGAAACGGTTGCCTGAATACGGACATTGCGGGTGTCTGGGTCGATCTCCGGGTTGATGGCCGTGATCTTGCCGCTGAACTCCTGACCCGGCAGGGTGTCGGTTGTCAGGCGAATAGACAGCCCGACCCGGACCTGATCGACCTGCTGCTGGGGGAGCAGGAAGTTGACGAAAATCGGGTCGAGGGTCTGCAGGGAGACGATGGTATCCCCCTCGCGCAGCATCTGCCCCAGATTGACCTGGCGGATACCGAGCCGTCCGTCGAAGGGGGCTCGTACGGTTTTCTTGCCGATGGCGGCCAGGATGTTGTCGACCGTCGCCTGCGCCTGGCGCGCGGTCGCGTCGGCGCTGTCGTATTCGGACTGGGAGACCATGCTCTGGGCCAGAAGCTGTTCCATGCGCTGACGGTTGCGATTGGCCAGCTCAAGAGCCGCCCTCGCACCCGGCAACTGGGCCGTTTCCGTGGAGACGTCCTGGCGCAGCAGCACCTCGCCCCGGCGCACCTTTCTGCCGGCTTCAAAGGGGATCTCTACGATTTTGCCCGCCAATTCGGCGGATACCGTGACCCCTTGCACCGCATCCATCGACCCGACTGCCGTTAGCAGAGAGTCCCAGGATTCCCGTTTTACTACGGCCGTCGTGACCGTGGCGGGAGGGGGGACGAATTGAGCGCCCGCAGCGATCATTTTGCGGATCTGGAGGTATTTTGCGCCGGCAAGACCACCGATCAGGAGGAGTAGGGCCAGAATGACGAGTAGAATTTTTTTGATCATGGCATCGATTTGGTGTTAATTAATAACTTGCATGGTTAACAATAACGTACTTCAGGATATTTGACAGGGAAATTTTTCCTATTGCCTTCGAAGCCTGGAAAATAAGATCCTATCAAAGGATCGTCTCGTGTGTATTAATTTTTTGTAAAAACTTAAAAAGAGGCCTTTCATCGAGGAAGGAGACCCCCCATGAGTGCGTGCCTGTTGCTGGTTGACCTTCAGAACGACTATTTCCCCGGCGGGAGCATGGAGCTGGTCGATGCCGATGCCGCAGTCGCGCAGGCGTACCGTCTTCTCGATGCCTATCGCGCTTCGGGCCGGCCCGTGATCCATGTCCAGCACCTGGCCAGTCGCCCGGGCGCCGGTTTTTTTCTTCCCGGCACGCCGGGAGCCGAGATCCATCCGAATGTCTTTCCGCAGGGCAAAGAGCCCGTGGTGATCAAGCATTTTCCCAACAGTTTTCGCGGCACCGATCTGCTCTCGCTGTTGCAGGGGATAAAGAGTGACCGCCTCGTCATCTGTGGCGCCATGAGTCACATGTGCATCGACGCCACCACCCGGGCCGCCTTCGACCTCGGTTTTGCCTGCACGGTGGCCGAAGATGCCTGCGCCACCCGCGACCTGGTCTTCAAGGGCAGGACCATCCCGGCCGCCGATGTCCACGCCGCCTTCATGGCCGCCCTGGCCGTCCCCTATGCGCGGATTGTCACCACCGACGTCCTCCTCGGGGAGCTTCAGGGGGAAACACGGGGCTGAGGACGCCCGACCCGTTCAAAAAAAATCCCGGTATCCGTTTACGACTTTAACGTCGCGACGGATTTCGGTATAGTCGCCGAGGTGCCCCGAATTGCTGCTCTTATTCTGGGCAGTTTTTGCTTTTTTTTTCACCATGGCGTGCGGTGCTCCCTGAGGGGTTTCCAGTGCGGATGCGGCCTGCAGGTTCCTGATTTCCTTGGCACGGAAGGTGCTCGATTGCTTCTTTTAATGCGTTGTTCCAGGTATCCGTTTTTTTGAATCCCGTGTTGTTCAAAGGAGGCCTCATGAAACACAATGGTTTTACCCTGCTTGTCGTCCTGCTGCTGGCCGTGCTGTTCTCCGGTTTTACCACCGGAACGGCCCTTGCCGAGAAGATCAAGGTTGCCGGTATCTACACCCAGCCCATCCAGCAGAAATGGGATGCCGTTCTGCACAAGGCGCTGGTCAAGGCCCGCGACGCCGGTGAGATCGATTACGTCTTTTCCGAGAAGGTGGCCAACACCGATTATGTCCGCGTTCTGCGCGAATATGCCGAGAGCGGCGTGCAGCTTATCGTCGGCGAGGCGTTCGGCATCTCCCGCGAGGCCCGCAAAGTAGCGGCCGATTATCCCAATGTCGCTTTCCTGATGGGGGATTCTTTCGGTCCGGCCGGAAACAACTTCGCGGTTTTCGACAACTACATTCATGAGCCCTGCTATCTGATGGGGATTCTCGCCGGTTCCATGACCAAGACTAACAAGATCGGCATGGTCGGCGGCTATCCCATCGGCGAGGTCAACCGTCTTTTCAACGCATTCATGGCCGGTGCCCTCTCCGTCAACCCCGACGTGAAATTCAAGGTGTCCTTCATCGGTTCCTGGTACGATCCGCCCAAGGCCAAGGAGTTCGCCTTTGCCCAGACCGAGGCCGGCGTCGATGTCCTGTATGCCGAACGCGCCGGTGTGGTTGACGCCGCTCGCCAGAAGGGGATCATCGCCTTCGGCAACGTCAACGACATGAACGTGGAGGAGAACGGTAAGGATGTCGTGGTGACTTCGGCGCTCTGGCATATGGAGTCGGCCATCAATCACGCCATCGCCCTGGTCAAGAAGGGGGCCTTCAAGGCCGAGGACTACAAAGAGTGGACGATGATGGCCAAAGGGGGAGCCACCCTGGC
>QKGY01000050.1 GCA_003250235.1 Desulfuromonadaceae bacterium | reverse complement strand
CGACAATCCCATGGACCTGACGGAAAACTCCTGGACGGTGATGCGCTTCGCCGAAGTGGAGACCGAGCGCGGCCTGGAATGGCTCATCCGCAAGGACGGCTGCATGCACTGCGCCGATCCGGGCTGCCTCCGCTCCTGCCCGGCACCGGGGGCGATCGTGCAGTACAGCAACGGCATCGTCGATTTCCACGAGGAGAACTGCATCGGCTGCGGCTACTGCATCAGCGGCTGCCCCTTCAACATCCCGCGGCTGTCGAAGAAAGACAGTAAGGTCTACAAATGCACCCTGTGCTCCGACCGGGTGGCGGTCGGGGTGGAACCGGCCTGCGTCAAGACCTGTCCGACCGGGGCCATCGTCTTCGGCACCAAGGAGGCGATGAAACATCACGCCGAAGGCCGTATCGCCGACCTCAAGGCACGCCACTACGACAAGGCCGGTCTGTACGATCCGGCCGGGGTGGGCGGCACCCACGTGATGTACGTGCTGCACCATGCCGACAGGCCCGAGCTGTACGACGGCCTGCCCAAAAACCCCGCCATCAGCCCGGTTATCTATCTGTGGAAGGAGATCGCCGCGCCGCTGGCCTCCCTTTCCCTCGCCGCGCTCGGCGTTGGCGCCTTTTTCCACTATGTGACCAAGGGCCCCAACGAGGTCTCGGAGGAGATTGAGAAGGAGGTGGAAAAATGAAACGAGATCCCGCTAAACTAGACCGCTATAGCACCTCCGACAGGGTCAACCACTGGATCGTCGCCATCACCTTCTTCCTGGTGGCCCTCTCCGGACTGACGTTTTTCCATCCTTTCTTCTACCCCCTGAACCAGCTCTTCGGCGGCGGGGTCTGGACCCGCATCCTGCACCCCTTCTTCGGGGTGGCGATGATCTTCTTCTTTGCCGGGATGTTCTTCCGTTTCGCCAAGGACAGCGCGATCACCGCCAAGGACCGGGAGTGGCTGGGGCACGTACGCGAGATGGTCAACGGCGACGACAGCAACATGCCGGAAGCCGGCAAGCTGAACGGCGGGCAGAAGCTGCTCTTCTGGCTGCTGGTGCTCTGCATGGTGGTACTCGTGCTGTCCGGCATTGTCCTGTGGCGCGCCTACTTCTCCTACCTCTTCCCGGTGGCGGTGATCCGCTTCGCCACGGTCCTGCATGCGGCGGCCGGGGTGTTCATGGTCGCCCTGATCATCGGCCACATCTATCTGGCCATCTGGACGAAGGAGAGCATCGGCGCCATGCTGTACGGAAAGGTCAGAAAAGCCTGGGCGAAGCAGCACCATCCCGCCTGGTACCGTGACATGACCGGAGGGGACAAATGAATTCCGAAGCCCGCATCCTGGGACCGGGACAGATGGAAGCCCCGGTCGGCGACATCCGCTATCTCTTCCTCCCCGCCGCGGACGTCTTCGGCCGCCGCGCCGAGCGCCTGCGCACCCTGGCGGCGGGGCATTCCCTCGCAGGATATCTGCTTTTTCTCTCCCGCCTCGCCGAGGCGCAACAGCGGGTCCTGCAGCAACCCGGCCCGGACTGGCTGAAAGACCTGCGGGCCATCCTGGAAACGATGCCGACGGCAGAGCTGCCGGAAGCGGCCCTGGGAACCATCGCCGCCCTGAGGCGGGCCCCGGAAACGGAGCTGAGCCCCGAGGCAGACAGCATCCTCGCCGGGGATCTGGCGTCCATCCCTCCTGCGGAGCTCCCCTTTCTGGCTGCGGCCCTTCAGGTCGCCTGGGTGAGAAAGGCATCGACCCTGCGGGAGCGGGACGTCAACCGGTCAGAGCCCAAAGGGACCTGCCCGGTGTGCGGTTCGCCGCCGGTGGCCGGGATGATTCGCAACGGCGGTGCGGAAAACGGCCTGCGCTACCTGTGCTGCCCCCTGTGCGCCTCGCAATGGCACAGCGTGCGGCTCACGTGCAGCAACTGCACGACCACCGAAGGCCTCGACTACTTCAGCCTCGAGGGTTCGAGCGGCGCGGTGAAGGCGGAGAGCTGCGGCCAGTGTGGCACCTATCTGAAGCTGATGTACCTGGAAAAGGATGGCCGGATGGAACCCATGGCCGACGACCTGGCCACCCTGGCCCTGGATATGCTGATGAACGAAGCGGGTAAAAAGCGCCTGGGCGCAAACCTCTTCCTTCACCCCGGATAGCACGGCCAACCAGGCAAGAACCTCCCCGGCAATGCCCGGACACAGCCCGACCTGATCCCGAGGCGGGCTGTTTTCATTGCCACAATGCGCGCGGAAGTGACAGCCTGTGTCTTGTGCCGGGGGATCGCCCCATGACAGGGCGCCCCATCCAAGGTCTCCCGGCCGGCCCACCTCCCCTAGCGGCTCTGCTCCTCGCGGATACTCTCCATCAGAAAGTCGATGAAGGCCCGGTTGGCCCGCGACAGATAGCGGTTGGCCTTCCAGGCGATGCGCAAGTCGAGGTACAGGGGCGGATCGAAGGAGACGGCGGCCAGCTCCGGGTCGCCGCTGACCACCATGCGCAGGAAGGTGGAGATGCCGAGCCGCTCCTTGATCAGCGTCCGCACCAGTGAAAAGAGGTTGGTCTCGAAGACGATCTTCGGTTTCAGGGATCTTTTCTCCGCCACTTCGTCCATGAGTTCCCGCATGTAATAGCCCTGCTTGAAGACAATCAACGGTTCGCTCAGGTATTCGGCGAACGTGACGCGGTCGCGTGCGGCCAGAGGGTGATCCAGCGGCACGCAGGCGACGATCTCCTCGCGCAGGAAGAGCTGGGTTTCCAGCCCCTCGGGAACCTTGTGCCCGGCGATCACCCCCATGTCGATCTCGCCGCGGGAAATCATCCTCTGGATGCTGGCGGCGCCTTCGCCGTTGACCGACAGTTTCAGGTTCGGATAACGGGCGCGAAAATCGCGGATGATCAGGGGGAAGTAGTAGGAGCTCATCATCGGCGGGATGCCGATGCGCACCTCCCCGGTCCCCAGTCCCCGCAACTCCGCCATCTCGGTTTCGGCCGCGGCGCAGTCGTCGAGGATGCGGCGGGCATGGGCCAGCAGGGTCTCCCCTTCGGCCGTCAGGGTCACCCGCTTTTCCTGGCGGTTGAGCAGAGTGAGGTCCAGCTCTTCTTCGAGCTTGCGGATGGCCATGCTCACGGCCGGCTGGGCGATGTGCAGCTTTTCGGCGGCCCGCGTGAAGCTGCCGTGACTGGCGACCTCCATAAATGCCCGCAACTGTCTCAGATCCATAGACCCTCACATTATAATATTTTTTTATCGTTACAATAATAACAATATATTTTACTTATAACAACGGCGGCGTTACCCTTTTCTTAAAGCACCATGAGCAGAAAGGGAAGGCGTCGATCATGGAACAGGCACAGAAGATAGCACGGGGGACACGGGATTACGTCAAGGCTAACATCGCCCTGTTTTTTGCCGGGTTCGTGACTTTCTCCACCCTCTACACCTTCCAGCCGCTCTTCCCCAACCTGGTCAGCGAATTCGGCATCTCGCCGACCGTCGCCAGCCTCTCCCTCTCCATGGCCACCCTGGCCCTGGCCTGGACCCTGCCGATCTCCGGCTCGCTGTCCGACGCCCTGGGACGCCGCTCGCTGATGGGGGTGGCGGTCATCCTGGCCCCCCTGCTCGCCTTCGCCGCCATCGCCGAACACTCGCTGCACACCCTGCTGGCCTTCCGGCTTTGCCAGGGGATCGTGCTGGCCGGGGTGCCGGCGGTCGCCATGGCCTACCTGAGCGAAGAGATCGATCCGCGCTCCATCGGCAGCGCCATGGGGCTGTATATCGCCGGCAACGCCATGGGCGGCATGTCGGGGCGCATCCTGACCGCCGGCCTGGCCGACTTTATGTCCTGGCGCGCGGCTGTCGGCGTCATCGCCCTGATCAGCCTGCTGCTGGGGGTGGCCTTCCTGCTTCTTCTGCCGCCGTCGCGCAACTTCCAGCGCCGCCCCCTGCACCTGGTGCAGCTGACCCGCTCCCTGCTGGGGCACCTGGGCAACGCCGGACTGCTGTGCATTTTTCTGCTGGCCTTCACCTGCATGGGCGGGTTCGTCACTTTTTACAACTACATCACCTTCCGCCTGCTCGGACCGGGCTTCGACCTGAGCCAGACCCAGGTGGCGCTGATCTTCCTCGCCTATGCCTTCGGGGCCTTCGGGTCGAGCCTGATGGGCGGGTTGACCAACCGCTACGGCCGCAGCCGCATCATCCTGACCGCCCTGGCCATCATGGCGGCGGGGCTGCTGCTGTCGCTGCTCTCCTTCCTGCCCGCCGTGATCGTCGGCATCGTGATCTTCACCATCGGCTTCTTCGGCACTCACGCCGTCGCCTCGGCCTGGGTCGGGCAGCTGGCTCCGCAATCGCGAGGTCAGGCCTCCTCCCTGTACCTGTTCTTCTACTACCTGGGATCGAGCATCTCCGGCACCGGCGGCGGCTTCTTCTTCAGCCTCTGGGGCTGGCCGGGCGTCGTCATGCTGGTGCTGACCCTGATCAGCCTCTCCGTCGCCCTGACCCTGCGCGTGACCGCCCTCACCCGCGAGCCTGCTCCCGAAGCTTGCGCCGAAAGCACCACCCGCTGCGTCAACGGGACCTGTCTTCCCGGACAACATCCCTCCTGAGACTCCCCGAAAAAGAAAAGGTCCGCCTCCTGAAGAGACGGACCTTTTTTCAGAGGGGCTTGCCAAGACCACGGCGGCATCCTTTTCTGCCGTTTACCGGGATATCGGTCCCCGGGTGATTCGGGTCAGGACCTCCGGGATCTCAAAGACCTTGGCGTTCACCGTTGTGACCCCCAGCCCTTTCAGCCGCTCGGTGTGCATACGAAGGTATCCGTTCAGCGATTCCTCGTCCTCGAACAGATAAATGCCACCGGCTTCGTGAGTGTCCTCGTTGACCGTCCAGATTTTCCAGATTACCCCGGGGTATTCGGCGATACTCTTTGCCAGATCCTGAAGGGTGCGATCCATCTCGGCTTTTCCCGGCCCGTCGAAAGGGAAATCCATCTGCAGCAGACGCATTTCATTGGTCGCTTTGTTCGAGGTGATTCCGTCATGGTCGCCTTTGCCAAGCGGCCCGCGGGTGATCCCGGTCAGCACTTCCGGAATCTCAAAAACCTTTGCGTTCAGTGTGGTAACACCGAACCCCTTGAGTCGTTCGGTGTGCATCGTTACGTACCGATCCAGCGCTTTCTCGTCTTCGAACAGATAAATCCCCCCCGATTCGTGGGTATCTTCGTTGATCGTCCAGATTTTCCAGATCACCCCGGGGTATTCGGCAATACTTTTTGCCAGGTCCTGAAAATCCGTGTTCATCGCTTCCTTGCCTGGGCCGTTAAACGGAAAATCCATCTGCAGGAGTCTTATCGTTTCCATTTTTCCCTGTTGGTCCCCCGTTTCGAAAGACCGGTCCGAAGAGGCGGATTCGGTTGCGGCAAACGAAGGGGTCGCTATCCACGCCTGTAAAATCAGGAGGCAGAGGGCTATCGTGGGCTTGATGTATCGCGCGATATTCATGGCACTGTTCCTTTCCTGTTGGTTTCCCTTTGGGGAAATGCGTTCGTCTCGAATTTATTGTCCGGTACAAACCGGAGCAATAGTTGCCAACAACAATAGTTGTCATGACAACTTTTAGTCTAAAAAAATAGGCTTTACCCCCCTGCGCCCCAGGGCCTGGAGGGATAGGCCCTGCTATTCTCCCTTTCTTCTTCTGAATGTTTCTTGCGCAACGCGAACTTCTAGGGTTCCGAATTCAGATTGTCATAAACCCTGTTGAGAAGGTTTATGAGTTGACGGGTTTCTTCTTTTTCAAACCCGGCCGATGCATCCACGTTCAATTGGAGGGTAATCGGAATGATTCCCTCTCTGACCTCTTTCCCCCTGTCGGTAAGGTGAATCAGAAACGCTCGACGGTCTTCAGGATTGTCCACGCGGCGGATCAGCTCTTTTTTTTCCAGTTTGTCGAGAATGCGCGCCGTATTGGGCTGATCTTTGTAGGTTCTTTCCGCCAGGTCTTTTTGGGTCAGCTTATCCTGCTCCCCCAAACGGTTGAGTATGGACCATTGCTCGGGGGTGAGATCGAACGCCTTCAGGCGCCTGGTAAATTCTTTTTTTACCGCGACCGCCGTTCTGTTGATGATGAATCCGAGGGATTCGTCCATGATAAATGTCATTGGCTACCTCTTCCAGAACGATGCATACATTGACAATAGTTGTCACGACAATTATTGTCAATGCCTTTTTTTGATCCGGAAAAGCAACTGAGCCACAGGGCGGTTCGCTTTCCACCGATCTCTCCGGCCGTATCGGCAGTTCTTCACGCGCTTCAAGCGTATCTTTTCGCCAGGAAAACCGGCCGTCGTCACGATGAACGAGAAGGCCCGCTCCAGGGGAGTCGGGCCTTCTCGTTCATGGCTTATTCACCGCAACGCTGAACCCTCTCTGTTTTTTCAGAACTCGAAGCTCTCGCCCGGCTTGAGCACCTTCACCTTGGTGGAGGTCTCGGACTCGACCCGCTTTTTCCAGGCCTGCGCGTCCTGATTGAGCAGGTCGAAGGTGTTGTAGTGGATCGGCACGACGATCTTCGGCTGCAGCATCTTCACCGCCCGCAGCGCGTCGTCGGGACCCATGGTGTAGTTGTCGCCGATGGGAATGACCGCCACATCCAGCCCTTCCTCGCCGATCAGCTTCATGTCGCCGAACAGGCCGGTGTCCTGGGCCATGTAGATCTTTTTGCCGTCGTTTGTGGTCAGCAGAAAACCGGCGGGGTTGCCGCCGTAGGAGCCGTCGGGCAGCATGGAGCCGTGCAGGGCCAGGGTCAGCTTGAGGTAGCCGAAGGGGTGTTTGTGACCGCCGCCGAGATGCTGGCCGTGCACGTTTTTCAGCCCCTGGTTGCCCAGCCAGGTAACGATCTCGTGGTTGCTGATCACCAGGGCGCCGGTGCGCTGGGCGATGGCAATGGCGTCGCCGACGTGATCGCCGTGGCCGTGGCTGACGAGAATGAAGTCGGGGCTGACGTTGTCCGCCGTGGTGGAGGCGGCCGGGTTGCCGGTGAAGAAGGGATCGATCACCAGGCGGTGACCGCCTGTCTGCAGGCCGAGGGTGGCGTGACCGTACCAGGTCAGTGTATTCATCGTCTCTCTCCTTGATGGGGTTTCATACGTCATCGCTGCTTGAAAGTATACCATGCCAGGCGGTTGCCCCCTTTTCAACCCGGGCCCTGAAAAAAGCGGCCCGCCGCTTCCGTCATCCCGGCCGCATCGCTCCCCGGGTGTGTTCTCCCGGACCGGATCCTATTGCATTATCCTCATTATTGTATAGTTTTTCACTCAACTTTGCGGCTGACGAATATCACACACGAGCTGTACAATAGTCTACAATTCGATCCGGGCCGCAACCGGCAGGACGCCGTTAAAAACAGGCAACCCCCTGAATTCAGAAGATCCTGAAGGGGCGGGATCCCTTGGCACAACTCATGAATTACCCCGCAGAGAACGAGGACCCACGCCGATCACAAAGGGATACGGGCGCAACGCCCCTGAAGGGAGCAGGTATGCGGAGAAAAAAGTTGCTGATGCTTGTCGGAGCTACGATGGTTTTGGGAGCGGGTCTGGTTTGGGGGCTCCGGAATCCCAACGGTCTCCAGGCCTCCGAAGCGGGGCTGGCTGTCTTTACCGTGAAAAATCTCAGTTGCGGTTCCTGCGTCAAGAACATACAGAGCACCCTCGCCCGGGTGGAGGGAGTGGGCACCGTTGAGGTCAGCGTCACCTCCGGGCTCAGCCGCGTCGAGTACGATCCCGGGCGAATCCGTGCCGAAGAACTGGCCCAACGGATCACCGAGGCCGGCTACCCGGCAGAACTCAGGGAGGCTCTACCGCCGAAGGACTATCAAGCCCTCAGGGAGGAGGACAGCCGCCTCTCCGGCCTCTACGTGGCACGCATCGGAACCCGCCTGCTTCCCCGCGAGGAACTGGACCGCAGGCTGCAAAACGGTCAGAACTCTCTGCGGGAGTCTTCCGATCCCCAGACAGAGCGCCGCGTCCTTCGCGACGCCTGGAGCGCGCTTCTGCAGCGGGAACTCCTGCTCAACGCCGCCGAGACACAGGGGATTGTTGTCCAGGAAAGCGAGGTCGCGCAGGAAGTTTCCAGGATGAGCAACGGTTCAGCCGGGTTCGAAGACCTGATCCGGCAGCGCTTCGGAGATCGGGAGGCCTTTTCCCGCCATGTCCGGGACGAGCTGACCATCGGCCACCTTATCGATCAGCAGTTTACGGCCAAGGGTCTGCCGGCCCCGGAGCGTCGTCAGGCGCTTCAGCAATGGTATCAGCGCCTGGTCGAAACCACCCCGGTGGTCATCTTCGATCCGGCCATCAAAGCCGCCACCTCGGAAGGAGGGGCCGGTTGCGGCGGTTCCTGCTGCAGCTGAGGTCACCCCGTCCGACGCATCCCTCAAGGAGGATTGATTCATGAACAGAGAAGAGAAAAAGGCACTATTCGAAAAGCCCGGCAAAAGCAAAAGGCTCTGGGGCCTGGCGACCGTCACGCTGGCCATCGTCGGGGCCTTGGCATTCTGGGGGCTCGGAGAGATGGGAGCATCCGGAGCGACGAGGGTCACCGCGGAGCAGGGGGCGGTCCGGATCCCCCAGAGCGAGCTTGTGGATGGCCAGGCCAGGTTCTACACCATCCGCGGGGCCGACACCGACCTGCGCTTCTTTCTCGTCAGAAGCCGGGACGGAGTAATCCGCGCGGCATTCGACACCTGCGACGTCTGCTACAAGGAGAAAAAAGGATACCGCCAGCAAGGCGACGCCATGGTCTGCAACAACTGCAACCAGTCCTTTCCCACAGACATGATCAACGTGGCCAATGGGGGTTGCAACCCGGCCCCTCTGCAGCGGGAGCTTCGGGATGGCCTGGTGCTGATCGACATGGCGGCCCTCGAGCAGGGCACCGGATACTTCAACTGAGGCGTTGACCGATTTGAACAGCGAACGGTAGAGCAAGAGACATGAGACTTGAGACCATCACATTGAGCAACCTCAGACGCCGCAAGGGGCGGTTGATCTTCCTGGTGGCCGGACTGCTGCTCGGGGTCGGGACCGTCGTCACGCTTCTTTCCCTGTCGCGTGCCCTGACCGCCGAGGCCCAGCACAAACTGGAGAATTTCGGCGCCAATATCCTCCTCACCCCCCGCAGCGACAACCTCTCCCTCTCCTATGGCGGTATCGCCCTGGGTGGGGTGACCGTCGAGACAGAAGATATCCGCCAGGACGATCTGGCCCTTATCCGGACCATTCCCAACAGCCGCAATGTCGCCGTGGTCGCCCCCAAGACACTCGGCGCTGTGCAGCTCAACGGGAAACGCGTGCTGCTGATGGGAGTCGATCCCTCGCAGGAGTTTGCCCTGAAGCGCTGGTGGCAGGTCGAGGGACGCCCCTTGAGCGCCGATGACGAGCTGGTGGTCGGCAGTTCCGCCGCCCGAAACCTTGGCCTTTCCATAGGAGACAAGGTCTCGTTACGGGGAGAGCCCTTCACCGTCAGCGGCATCCTGAAGCAGACCGGTTCGCAGGATGATCACCTGGTTCTGGCCTCCCTGCCGGTGGCCCAAGGGCTGCTGGGCAAACCCGGCCGTCTTTCCCTCGTCGAGGTGTCCGCTCTCTGCTCCGACTGCCCGGTCGAGGATATGGTGCACCAGATTTCTTCGGTTCTCCCGGATGTCGAAGTCCATGCCATCCAGCAGGTCGTGAAGACGCGGATGCATGCCCTCGAAGAGTTCCGTCGGTTTTCGCTGACGGTTGCCGCGGTCGTGCTGCTGGTCGGCGGGATGGTGGTATTTGTCACGATGATGGGGGCGGTGAAGGAACGGACACGGGAGATAGGCATCTTCCGGGCGATCGGGTATCGCCGCAGCCACATCATGCGGCTGATTCTGGGTGAATCGATCATTGTCAGCGTCTTCTCCGGGGTCCTTGGCTATCTGGGCGGCATGACGGTCACCTGGGCGGCCCTGCCCTTTCTCAGCGAAGAAACCTCGCATGCCTCGCATGGCGAAACGGTGAGCCACTGGTTGTGGTGGCACCCGGAGCTGGCGGCAGGCGCCGTGATCCTGGCGGTGGTCATCGGGTGCCTGGCTTCCTTCTATCCGGCCCTGCACGCCAGTCGGATGGACCCATCCGAAGCCCTTCGGACCCTCTAACCCTGCAAGGATAAGACGATATGTCTCTGATCGAAATCCGAGAATTGAGTAAACGCTACACCGGCGATGCCGGTTGCGTCGAAGCTCTCAGGCAGGTAGACCTGAATCTCGAAGAGGGAACGTTCCTCGGCGTCCTGGGGCCGTCCGGTTCGGGGAAGAGCACCCTGCTCACCCTGCTTGGAGGCCTCTGTCATCCCACGTCCGGGAAGATATGCATCGACGGTATCGACCTCTATGAATTGCCCGGGGAGAAGCTTGCGGACTTCCGCCGCGAGTATGTCGGCTTCGTCTTTCAGTCCTTCAACCTCGTCCCCTATCTGACCGCGCTGGAGAACGTCATGGTCCCGCTGGCGGTCAGGGCGTTGCCCTCGCGGGAGAAGCGAACCAGGGCGGAAGCGGCGCTGGACGCGGTAGGCCTCGGTCATCGATGCAAGCACCTGCCGAACCAGCTGTCCGGGGGCGAACAAGAGCGTGTGGCCATCGCCCGGGCCCTGGTCAACGACCCTCCCCTGCTTCTCGCCGACGAGCCGACGGGCAGTCTGGATACGGAAACCAGCCATGAAATCATGGGGGTGTTGAGTGCCCTGCATGCCGCCGGTCAAACCATCGTGATGGTCACGCACAACCGTGAGAATCTGGACTATTTCGACAGAGCCATCCAGCTGCGCGACGGCAGGATCGTCGAAGACCGGCACGGCCGCTCCCGGAGGCTGCAGGCGCAGGGCTGAGGTCAGCGGAACGACGGCCCTGACGGCATCGCCCGGCTGTCAAGCCGCGCACACAGGTTCTTTTCAACCCGCTCCGCCAAAAAGAAACGGGCTGTTTGATGGCAAACAGCCCGTTTCTTCATGTGCTTCTCAGAGGGTCAACGTCCTGCCAGCGATCAGCCGGTCTCGTCATACTGACAGCTGAGGTCTTCGTAGGCCATCAGGCCCGAGCAATCGATGCAGATCAACTCGCCGGTATCTTCGCGTTCGATCAGTTCGTCTTCTTCATATACGTGGCCGCATTGCGCGCAACGGGTATCAGTCATGGCATCCTCCTTGTTCATTGTATATAAATACTACCATGTCTGACGGTCCGCGCACGATACCGGGATAAATCATTTTTCCCGGATCGTTGCGTGACGCACCGATTGTCCGGCTCAGGTCCAGGTCGCCATCCGCTTGCGCTGCACGACGGCAAAGCGGACGATCAGGCGCTCCGAGGAGTAATTGAGAGGAACGCCGAGCAGATCGTAGATGCCGCCGAAACGGACATCCCCTCCGGCCAGCGCCTGCCGCTTGCCATCCTCCATGATCATGTAGCCGTCGAAATGGGTCCATATCTGCTGTTGCCCCCAGCCGCGGTCAAGGCCGATGCGCAGATGCAGATCGGGCGGGACGCACACCAGCCGGAATACCCCGGGGTCGAGACCGAGCTCGTTTTTCAGCAGCTCATGCCCCTTCTCCTGAAGGGCATTCTCGATCTGGGTTCGCGACAGCTGCTCGCGGTGAGGCAGGTCGAGAAGCGCGAGCAGCGGGCTGACCGGCATCACCGAGCCTTTCTCCGGGTCGTCGAAATCCTCCACCAGGGCGTCCTCGCCGACCATGGTCGGCAGGAAACGCACCCCCGCAGAGTTGATGAACGGATGCATGGCAAAAAGCTGCAACCGCGACTTGATGGTTTCCGGTATCCCGTCCGGGAGCGGCAATTCCGCGATATGCACCACGCCGGAGTGATTACCGCGGGTCTGTGCATACGCCGGATGCCAGGCCAGCCGGCACAGCGGGGCGAACTCCTTGTGGCGCGAAGGCACCCGGAACAGACCGAGCCCGAGCGCTCTGGCACGCGCGGTCGTCTCCGCGGAGAAAGCGAAGAAATGGTCGCCGTCAGCACCCGGAGCACTGATTTCCGTGGCGTCTTCCGTAGCCGGATCGGCGCATCCGTCGGAATTTTTCACCAGATCGCCGGCCAGCTGTTCGAGCCGATCGAAGTTCCCCGCTTCCAGTGCCAGGGCAGCCTCTTCCTCGAGCTGCCCCATCTCGGGGCGGGGCGCCGCCGCGCCGGCACCGCTCTTCTGCTCCGGCAGGGTGGACAACGCCTCGAGGCGCTTTTCATAAAGCGTCTTCCATTCGCTGTCGTCCTCGGCGAGGTCGCGCAATCGCCGCAGGGTCGTGGCCCGAAGTTCGGTGAGCCGATCCTGGGAGACGCCGGCGATGGCATACATGCCCGGCGAAAACGGGTCTACCGGGACGGGACGGGATTCATAGACGGCGGCGGCCATCTCCCGGAGCATCTGCTTGCTCTCCAGGTCGGACTTCAACGTTTTATACTCTCCGGAAAGCTCCCGGACCGTTCGCCAGTCCCCTTGATCCATGGCATTGCGGATCCTGTTGGGGAGGTTGGTCCAGGTGACCTGCTCCTGCTTCAACGTGTTGTAGTCGTTCCAGCTTATCTCGTTCTGCAGATAGCGATGCGCCCTCATCCTGTACAGATCGCCGAGCAGCGTGTCGCTCTGAGCGACCGCAAGCAGGTTGCGCACGATCTCAAGGGGCCCTGGATTTTTCCGCTTTTCCTCTCGCATGTCATGACCTCCTTCGCCCGGAGCCGTCCGTCGCATACGGTCCGGTCCCTTTCTCCCGACATTCTGCCTACAATCTTACACGGTTTTGCACGAAAGACCGGGGACCGGCTTCACCGGGGAATCGGAAACCGCAAAAAAATGGCCCGTCCGGAAGGGAACGGGCCATGCGATCGTTTGTATCCGGGAAGGCCCTCGGCTCAGCCTTTCAGCTCTTTCCGGTGCTGACGATACAGGTCGGCGTGGGATTTGAGGATCTCCGGAATCGGCAGATCGTAGGGGCAGCGTCCGACGCAGACATTGCAGTCGGTGCACTTGGCGACACTCTCCATCGGCGCCTTGCAGAATTCGACCGCCACGGCCGGCGACATGCGGTTGACGACGATGCGGTAACCCATGGCCGGGGTGATCATCACCCCCTGGGGACAGGGCTGGCAGTATTCGCAGCGGCGGCAGAAGCGCTTGCCCAGCTCCTGGCGGTAGCGCTCCATCACGGCCAGGTCCTGTTCGGTGACCTCGTTGGCGTCGCGGTAGAACGCGCAGACCTCGTCGATCTGCGCCGTGGATTCGAAACCGGGGATCGGCAGGATCCCCTCATGCTGACGCAGATAGCGAAAGGCCACGCGGGCATTGTCGATGACCCCGCCGCCGAAGGGCTTCATGACCAGAAAGCCCATGCCGCGCTCCCGGACAACGGGGAGCAGTTCAGTGGCGGCGGCCCCTTCGATGAAGTTGAAGGGGAACTGCACGGTGCTGAAAAGTCCGGTGCGTACCATCGAGATCGCCATCGGCAGGCTGTGGGAGGTCACGCCGATATGGCGGATCTTGCCCGCCTCCTGCGCCTTTTTGGCGGTCTCGAAGGCCCCGCCGGGGGACATGAGGGCCTGCCAGTCCGCCTCCTGCGCGACCTGGTGAAACTGGTAGAGATCGATATGGTCGGTGCGCATCATGGTCAGGCTGCGCTCCAGGTGCTCGGTCATCCCCGCGCCATCGCGACGCAGCGTCTTGGTGGCCAGCACAACCCGGTCGCGCATCTTTGAGAACGCCTCGCCGATCTTCTCTTCGCTGTCCTTGTAGGCGTTCGCCGTATCGAAGAAATTGATCCCGCGCTCCACGGCATATCGCAGAACCTCAACGGCATCCTTCTTCCCCAGGCGGATAATGGGGATGGCCCCGAAGCCCAGCTCCGAGACCACCAGGTCGGTTTGTCCGAGTTTCATGTGCTTCATAAGTACTTCTCCGGTTCACGGGTTTGCTTCCCGGCGATTTTCCCCGGGAGACCCTTACCATACAAAAAACCGCCGGGAGAGACAACCTCGCGGAACAGGATCGCCCCTCATGAGGCGGTATCGACATCGTTTCCCTCTTTGGATAAAACGGCCATCCGCTTTTCCCTTACAGGCTATTTCCCCCTGTCCTCCGCTTCCGCGGGAGCCGCGGCAAGGTCGTGCAGGAGACAAATACAAGGGGATTGCGAAACCTTCCGCAATCCCCTCTGCGTGCTTCAGAAATCATTGCGCTGCTTGAGCTTTGCCGACATAACGCTTCGAACATGCTTGCTGAAGTTCCGCTCCCGGCGGCGCTTCTCGGCAAGGGATTCGGCATTGCGCTCCTGCTCGGTCATCAGCTTGCGGTAGTTGGCAAGACGCCGGGGGCTGAGGTCTCCCCAGGCGACAGCGGCCTTGACGGCGCACCCGTCTTCGTGCTCGTGGAGACAATCGTTGAACCGGCAGCTTCGGGCCAGCTCCTCGATATCGTCGAACAGCGTCGCGATCCCGTCGTGGCAATCGCTGAGCTGAAGTT
>QKGY01000280.1 GCA_003250235.1 Desulfuromonadaceae bacterium | reverse complement strand
TTCGACGAGGCCACCAGCGCCCTCGACCCCGAAATGATCGGCGAGGTGCTGGAGGTGATGCGCTCGCTGGCCCGGGAAGGGATGACCATGATCGTGGTGACCCATGAGATGGGGTTTGCCCGGGAGGTCGGAGACCGGGTGGTTCTGCTCGACCAGGGACGGCTTGTCGAGATGGCTCCTGCGCAGCAGTTCTTTACCCATCCCGTCCACGAAAGGACCCGACAGTTTCTACAGCAGGTCCTCTGACCCCGGCGGGTGAAGAGGTCGCTGTCCATGGTTCCATACACCCTAAAAAGGAGGAGGAGATGACCCGTTCCCGAACTTTTTTCATGACCGTGGCCGCCCTGATTCTGGGCCTGGCCATGACGGCCACGGCGCTCGCCGCCGATCTTCGCCAGCAACTCGTTGAACAAAGCACTCTCGAACAGGTTCTGCAAAGGGGGACATTGCGCGTCGGCATGTCGACCTTCGTCCCCTGGGCCATGAAGGACAAGACCGGAGAACTGATCGGCTTCGAAATCGACGTGGCCAAACGCCTGGCGCAGGACATGGGCGTCAAGGCCGAGTTCGTTCCCACCAAATGGTCAGGGATCATCCCGGCGCTGCTGACCGGTAAGTTCGACATCATTATCGGCGGCATGGGAATCCGCCCCGATCGCAGCATCAAGGTCAATTTCTCCATCCCCTACGATTATTCCGGGATGTCCATCGTGGCCAACCGGGAAAAGGCGGCGGGATTCAAAACCCTGGAGGACTTCAACCGTAAGGATATCGTCATCGCCGCCCGCATCGGCACCACGGCGGCCACAGCCAGCAAGACCTACATGCCCGAGGCGACCCTACGGCTCTTCGACGACGAATCCCAGGCCATTCAGGAGGTTCTCAACGGCAGAGCTCATGCTTTTGTCACCTCCAAGCCGACCCCGGCGTTTCTCGCCCTCAAATACCCGGAAAAACTCTTTCTCCCCCTCAAGGACACCTTCACCCGCGAGCCCATCGGCTTTGCGATCCGTAAGGGCGACGTCGACTTTCTCAATTTTCTCGACAGCTGGATCCGGGTCGTCGATGCCGAAGGATGGCTCGCCGAAAAACGTCAGTACTGGTTTGCAAACAGGGACTGGGAAACCCAGCTCCAATAACCCGCTTTCACGATCCCGGGTGGGCGATCCCCTTGCGCCCACCCGGATGGATGCCGTGACCCATGATGTATCCCGCGGGGCGATCCCCCAAGACGACACGACTGGATATCTTCCTGCTGCTGGCGCTGGCCGCGGCAGGAGGCTTTCTGGTATTGCGCATTCACAGCGGTCTGGATTATCCCTGGAACTGGGGGGCCATTCCCCAGTACCTCCTGCGCTTCGACACCCACACCGGGCACTGGGTTCCCAACCTCCTGCTGGAAGGATTGTTCACCACGGTCCGACTGAGCGTGTGGTCAATGGCCCTGGCTTCGATCATCGGCCTGACGATGGGCCTGTTCCGGACCAGTCCGAGCCTGTTCAAACGTCTTCTCGGACAGACCTACGTCGGCCTGGGCAGAAACCTCCCTCCGCTGGTGCTGATCTTTATCTTCTACTTCTTCATCAGTGGCCAGCTCATGCCGCTCTTCGGCATCGCCGAATCGAACCTCAGCACCCATCCGATGCTGTCACGATGGGTCACCCTGTTTGTCGCCCCTCCCGAGCGGCTGGAGCAGTTCCTGTCCGCCGTGATCACCTTGGCCCTTTTCGAAGGCGCCTATATTACCGAGATCGTCCGGTCCGGCATTCAGTCCGTCGAAAGAGGACAATGGGAAGCGGCGAAAGCCCTGGGCCTTAGCCGGCAACAGCAACTCAGGGACGTCATCCTCCCCCAGGCGTTTCAGAGAATACTGCCCCCCCTGGCCGGGCAGTTCATCTCGACGGTCAAGGATTCCGCCATCGTTTCGGTCATTTCGATCCAGGAACTGACCTTTCAGGGGATGGAACTGATGGCCGCGACCTACCTCACCCTGGAGGTCTGGATCACCATTACCCTGCTCTATCTGGTCCTGACCCTGACCCTTTCTCTGGTGACGAGGCGTCTCGAGCATTACTTCGAGCAACGTCTTTTCAAGGGATAAGGAATACGGTATGGGGCCTCTCAGGCACCAACCCGATATCCCCAGTCAGATTCCCCCTTTTCAGACACCCATCCCCGTGTTAAATTAGCGCCTTATGTTTTTCTAAGTAAAATAGCGGGCTCGTCCGTGACATGACGGAAGACGTCATCAAGAGGCCACCTGTCCGCGCGCCGGCGCAATGCGTGTCGGTTTTTTGACTCTATTAACAGCCACTTGCGATTTTCTCTGTGCGGGCATCTTCACCTGAAAGGGTATAGAGACTCCTCGGCGAAATTCCTGCACCAGGAGTCAAAAATCGGTGCTACTTCAAGCAGATGGCTCCAGGCTGTACGGGGCAGCCCTGTGTAAGACCGCAATGAAGGCGTCGGATTTCCGCCCCCATCGGTCTTCATTGAGACACAGCATCAAAAAAATGGTTCCCGAGAGGCGATAAAACCGCCATATTCCGCCGAAAGGACTGTTTTTTGCATGACAGACCGAAGGACACCCGGCCCCGCACATTTTCCCGATCAGGAACCCGCCAAGGATCCGGGAAAACCTTTTGGAGCGAATACGCCGAATCGACGCCAAGAGGGGTGGCACAAGGGAAACCGGGCCCAAAGGGATGTTTCACCGCTTTTTTATTGTCATGAAAACAATACGGTATATCGATAACAACACCAGGGAGGCAATTTTCAATGGCAAAAATCCTTATCGCTGACGATAGTCCGACTGAACTCGCTTTTTTGCAGGAGACGCTCCGCAGTACGTCCCACGAGATCATCACCGCCCGGGACGGCAAAGAGGCCGAGGAAAAAGCCCGCACGATGCCGGTGGACCTGATTATTCTTGACGTGGTCATGCCTAACAAAAACGGATTCCAGGTATGCCGCGACCTGAAGAAGGACCCCAAGTTCAGCACTATTCCGATCATCATCACGACATCCAAATCCGGTGACAGCGATAAATTCTGGGGGAAGAAACAGGGGGCGGACGAATACATCACCAAGCCTTATGAGCCGGTCGATATTCTTCTCGCGGTCAAAAAACACCTGGGAGGGAGCAAGTGAATCTAGCGGCGATTTTCAAAAAGTTCCTGTCCGGACAGGAAACTGGCCAGTTGGTCGTGAAATTCGCAGACGCTCAGCATCTATGTAAAATTTCCATTGATAATGGCGCTGCGGTTTACATTACCCTGGGCACCATGGGCCCGGATGAAACCCTGGACTTTATTGCGGATAAGCAGGCTCTTCAGGCCAATTTCATCGAGGGTGTCCCGGCACGAAAAAAGCTGGACATCTCGTTGAATGAACGCCTCTTTGCCATTGCCGGAGCCAGCGCGGCGCCCAGCCCGAGTGCTCAGGCCGTTCAACAGCCGTCCTCGCCTTCGAAAGGCGGTGCCATCTCCGCCCCCATGGTTCAAGCTGCGATCGACGATTTTATCGATCTGGTGGGCCCCCTGGGAACGGTCATGGCGGAGAACGTCCTGAGTGGGTTCGGGTACGCCAAAGGCTCGAGCATGGACGAAAAGAGCTTTTCGTCCTTTCTCAATGAGATCAAAGGGGAAGTGCCTTCCGAACTACGGCAGGGCTTCCTGAACAGACATTTGAAGTAAGTCAGGTTTCTAAACTCCCATTCGCCTGGGGGAAGCAGGCATCAGGAGGATTCATCCCATGTTCCGAAATATGACCATCCGTAAACGCATCATGGCGATTCTCGCCATCGTCTACGTCGTCTCCCTCTCACTTGCAGTTGGAGGCGGCTACTATGTCCTGAGGCAGGACACCATCCGGGAATCCCTGGAGAAAACGGAGATCTTCTCGGCGGCCATGAGCAGCTCCGCCAAATATCTGACCAGCGCCATCCGCCCGAAGGTGCAGGAATATCTTCCCGACACCTACTTCCCGGAGGCTACCGTCGGTATCTTCATGCTCACCACCATCGCCAAGACGGTACAGGAGCAATACCCCGAATACATCTACCGCATCGCCTCCCCCAACCCCCTGAACCCGGAAAACCTCGCCGATGCCTTCGAGGAGAAAGTCATAAAGTCCTTCGAAGCGGGTGAAATTGACTCCTGGCGCGGATTCGTCCAGCGTGAGGGCAAGGAATTCTACGCCGTGGCCACACCGATGGTCGCAGGGCAGAACTGCATCTGGTGCCACGACACTCCCGAGGCCGCCCATCCGAAAATGGTCGAACAGTACGGAACCCGCTCGGGATACGGCTACGCCCTTGGTGACGTCGTCGGAACCCGTGTCGTCTATGTTCCGACAGAAGTCGCCCTGCAACAGGCCAAGAAGAAGCTGGGCTATTTCGCCGGCGGCTTCAGCCTTTTCTTCCTGCTCGCCCTGATCGCCGTTGACCGCATCATCATCAGCAGCGTCGTTCGCCCCATCGAGAAGATCGTCGAAGTGGCCACCGACATCAGCCGCGGCAAGATGGACCGTGAATTCGAAGTCAACACCAACGACGAGATCCGCGCCCTGGCCGACGCCTTTAAACGCATGAAGGTATCGCTGGCCAAAGCCATGGATATTCTACGAAGATAACCTGATCGTCTGTGCCGGCCCGGCAGCCTGAACGTCTCTGGGTCGGCGCTTTTTCCACTTTCGTCAGAATAAAAAGAAAAATGCGTGTTTCCCCAGCAGGGCACGCCCACCATAGAATCGGGATCCCTATGAGTACTGACACCAAACGCATTCTGGTCGTGGATGATTCCCCAACCGTTCGAAGGCTCATCGAACTGATCCTGTCCCAGCAGGGATACAAGGTGTTCACGGCCGAAGATGGCGACAAAGGCCTAGAAGTCGCCCGGGAGGTCAATCCCTCCGCCATCCTTGTGGACTTTGTCATGCCCCGCATGAACGGACACATGTTCTGCAAGACCCTGCGGTCCGAGGCGGGGATGGAGAACATCCCCATCATCCTGATCTCCTCCAAAGGGGAAGTTGTCGGGCAGGCGTTTGAGGAGTCCTTCGGTGTCGTACACTACTTCACCAAACCTTTCGAACCGGACGATCTCATCAACAAACTCGAGGAAGTTCTCGCTGCCCAGGTAAAACCCCTTGAAGTTGAGGAGCCCCCCGCCCCTGTGGTCCAGCCGGCCGCCAAGCCGGCGGTGGCCAAGCCAGCCGCTCCGAAAAAGGAGGTGGCCAAGGCAGCACCTGTTACTGAAGCGGTCCCGGCCTTTTCTCCAGAATCGATGGTTGCGGAAATACACGAATCGTTCGATAAAGTCATCCGCCAGTATTTTCAGAAGGACTTTCCCCTTCTGATGAAAAATGTCTTGGCAGACACCCTCAGGGAGACTGGATTGGTGAAAGACGAAACCCTGGTTCTCTCCGGGGATCTTTCTCATCTGTCGCTGCCTGATGTCCTCAACTTCATCCACAACTCGCGCCTTTCCGGACGACTTTCCATTTTTTCACGCGATATTTTCGGTGAAATTTTCCTTGAAAACGGCATGTTTGTCTTCTCCACCGTCAGCCGCAAAGGAAGCCACAAATTCCTCACCGACCTGATGTGTCAGGACGGCCGGATCAAGTGCGACAAACAGACCATTCTGTCGGTGGTAGAGGAAGCCCGTTCCAAAAACAAACCGGTCGGACAGATTCTTGTGGAACGGGA
>QKGY01000377.1 GCA_003250235.1 Desulfuromonadaceae bacterium | reverse complement strand
CCCTCGAACCCCTCCTGCTCCAACAGGCTATGCACCGCCGGCTTGTCCGAGATATCAAAAAGAGCCTCCACCATCGCTTCCTCTTCCCCTGTCCGGATCATCTCCGGTCGGGCGCGCCCCCCGAGGAGCAACCCCACGGCATCGATAATGATCGACTTTCCGGCACCCGTCTCGCCGGTCAACACATTGAATCCCGGCTTGAAGGTGACATGCAAACGGTCAATGATGGCAAAATTCTTGATGATCAGGTCGGTCAGCATAAACGTATCTCTCGGCGGCAAACACAATGTTCATTTACGCAGCGGAATGCTTTACCGTTCTCCCCAGCGCAGCTTGGTACGAAGGACTTCGAAATAATCCCGGGAGGGGCTCTTCACCAGCAGGGTGCTGCTCTTGGACCGCCGGACCTCAACGATGTCTCCTCCCTGAAGCGGCATTCCCACCTGGCCATCCGCGGTAAAGACCACATCCTCATCCTGAAATTTGACCTCGACCCGGATGATCGATTCGTCAGAGACGATGATCGGCCGGTTTGTCAGCATATGAGGGCATATGGGAGAAATGACCAGGCAATGAATCCCCGGATACATGATAGGGCCGCCAGCCGCAAGATTGTAGGCCGAGGATCCCGTCGGTGTAGAAATAATGAGCCCATCCGCTTTAAAAGTGGTCAGGTAAACGTCATCGACGGAGGCTTCCATGTCAATGATACGGGCCAGAGCCCCTTTGTTGATGACGACATCATTGAGAACGCGGAAGCGACCAACCTTCTGGCCGTTACGCAGGACCACGGCGTCCAGCATCATCCGGTCGGATACGGAGAAATCCCCCTTGATGACCTTCTCCAGCACGGGGTAGAGTTCTGCAAGGGTAATTTCCGTGATGAATCCCAGGCTGCCGAGGTTGACCCCAAGGATCGGCGTTCTCAAATCTCCGACCTGGCGGGCAACTGAAATCAGCGTCCCGTCCCCTCCGAGAACCACAATGAGATTGACCATCGCCGGAATAGACCCCCCCGGATAGCCCTGGACCTCTCCCATCTCCCGTGCGAGTGCCTCATCGAGAAAAACCTCGATGTCTCTCTGGCTGAGCCAGTCACACACTTCCCGTGCAACCTGGACGGCTTTAGGGTTTTTACGTTTGGCATAAAGGCCTATTCTCTTCATCCGCGCCCCCTTGCAGGCAAAGTTGGTAAAAATTACCACACCCCCCGGGCAAAGTCCATCGCTTTCAGCAACTTAGGCGGCCGTCGCTTGTGGGAAAACCGCTTCTGTGCTAGGGTTCTCGGCATGGATTCTCGTGACCGGAGAGGATGTCGATATGGATCTGTTCACCCACGGCGACAGCAACGCCGGCAATACCCCGCTGGCAGAGCGGTTGCGACCCCGCACCCTGGACGAAATGGTAGGCCAGGAGCACCTGCTCGGCGAGGGCAAGGTGCTGAGGCGGCTGATCGAAACGGATCAGATCAGCTCTCTTATTTTCTGGGGCCCTCCCGGCACCGGGAAAACAACCCTGGCCCCGCCGTCATGCAGGGGATCAAAGAAGTCCGGGAAATCGTCCAGCAGGCCAAAGAGGAAAAAGCGTACCATGGGCGCAAAACCCTGCTGTTCGTTGACGAAATCCATCGTTTCAACAAAGCGCAGCAGGATGCCTTTCTCCCGCATGTGGAACGTGGCGACATCATCCTGATCGGTGCCACCACCGAAAATCCGTCTTTTGAAGTCAATTCCGCCCTGCTCTCCCGCTCGCGGGTGTTTGTCCTGCAGTCTCTTCAACCGGAAGAGATCCGCGTTCTTCTGAACCGTGCGCTAGCAGATGCGCGCTGGCCCGAGGGGCAAAATATTCAAGTTGAGGATGAGGCTCTTGATTTCCTGTGCGAACAGGCCCAGGGAGATGCCCGGGTTGCCCTCAACACCCTTGAACTGGCTGCGGCGACGGTGGAGAAAGGGCGCCCCCTGACGCTAGAAACACTTCAGGAAGTCCTGCAGAAGAAACCCCTTCTTTACGATAAGGGCGCCGAAGAGCACTACAATGTCATCTCCGCATTTATCAAAAGTCTGAGGGGCTCGGACCCTGATGCCGCCCTGTATTGGCTGGCGAGGATGATCGAGGCGGGAGAAGATCCCCTCTTCATCGTCCGGCGCTTGGTGATCTTCGCCGCCGAAGACGTCGGCAATGCCGATCCCCGTGGGCTTGAGTTAGCCGTGGCAACCATGCAAGCCCTGCATTTTGTCGGAATGCCCGAAGGGCGTATCCCTCTGGCTCAGGCAACAACCTACCTCGCCACCGCCCCCAAAAGCAACGCCAGCTATGTCGGCATCGGAGAGGCCCTGGCCGAAGTTCGAAAAAGCGGAGCGCTACCGGTGCCCCTGCACATCCGCAACGCCCCGACCGGGCTGATGAAAGATCTCGGCTACCATCAGGGATATCGGTATGCCCACGATTTCGAAGGGGGATTCGCCCCGCAGCAACACCTGCCTGATTCGCTGAAAAACAGGCGATTCTATCGCCCCACGGATCGCGGGTACGAAAAAATGATTGGAGAGAGAATGCGTCACTGGCACAACCTCTCCCGTCCGGAGCAAAAGGAGGGTCCGGAAGAAAAACCGGAAAACGACACGAATTAATCTGTTTTTTCAATTAATCCATCAGGAGGGTTTGACGCCCCCCCAGGTCTTTGATATCTTCTCCAAGAGCCTGAAATTATTGGAGAGCCTCCCTTCAACGTCAAAGCCATCTCCCGTTACCGAGAGCACCGGATGCCGCCTTTCCGGGCCCATTCAGCCGGACAACGGCTTGACCGTTTCAGACTCTCTGTATCCTCGTTTCTGCCATGATTCTCCCCTGTTGTGGGGAATATATGACGCGTCTTTCTCGCGCATTTTTCCCGGGCAGCTTTTCTTCCGCCAGGGACTGCCCCGCCGCCGGCATTTGGCAACCCTTGCAGGACAGGTTGCATACACGCCATGAGGAATGCTACCACCGGTCAATCCCGATACTCGCGTTCGTCGTTACTCCAAAGAAAGTTCCATATCGTGTCACATCGAAAAAACAGCGGACCTTATCCGGAAGGACCGACAGCGCCGGTACACCAGGAAATTTCTTTCACACATATACAGCCCCTGGACTGATATCGCTTATGGAGAGTCATCCATCATGCCCAACATTTCGGAGAGAGACTTAGGGACCTATCCGTTCTCCAGCAGTTTTTTGGATTCCATCACGGAGGAAAACTGTCGCGAGAAAGGACGTGAAGTCAACCGCAAGGCCCTTATCAATAAACTCAACTCCATCAATTTCCATGGTGGATATGCGCTCATCACCTTGATTCACCGCCGCTACCAGAGAAGGATTACGCTGAAAGCCTCCCCACAGCCCTGCTTCGATGAACAGGCGGATTTTCTCTGGATCGACCGCGAAGGCATCCAAGAAAAACTGAAAAACTATGAGTTCGATACCCTGATCATCGCTGACGGTTTGATGCTCGTTGTGGTCCGCCCCGAAATTGTCGCGATGACCCCCCAGGGGCTCCGGGTCCTTCTCCCCCGTGCAGGCTGTGAGGTTCGCTCCCGAAAGACACGCAGGTATCCCTGCCTGCCCATCCACGTGCAAGTTCTGCAGAACAGCGCCCATTTCCCTGGGGTTCTTCAGGATTTTACCGCCAGCTCTTTCAGTGTCAGGCTGAGCGCCATCGCCCCGCAAACGTTCAACTGGCTCAATCCCACCGAACCGGTGACAGCCATCCTAAGCAATGACACCATGCCCCTGTTTGCCGGAGAGTGCCATATTGTGTACCAGAGTCTGGGGCAGAAAACCCGCTCGGTGGTGCTGCATACCAATAGCCACATGACGCCCCGCTTCAAAGCCAAGGAATTCAGAAGCCCCAGACAGGAACTGGTCCCATCCCCCAACATTCAGTTTCTTCACCCTCTCACCGGGAAAAAAGTGGATCTGGGAGTGATTAACATTTCCGGAACGGGGTTGGCTATTGAAGAGGACATGCGCAACTCCGTCCTGCTGCCAGGCCTTATCATCCCGATGTTGCACCTGACATTTGCCACCAGTTTCACGCTGGACTGTATGGCACAGGTAATCTATCGACGCCCCCGCAGCAACGACCCGGATGAAACACAGGTTATCTGCGGTCTGGCCATCCTCGACATGGACATGGAACAACACGTCAATCTGTTGGCCCTGCTTCATCAGGCGAACGATCCGCACTCCTATCTTTGCAACAAAGTGGACCTCGATGCCCTCTGGCACTTCTTTTTTGAGACGGGCTTTATCTACCCGGAAAAATATGCCCTAATACAGGCCAAGAAGGAAAAATTCAAGGCCACGTACGAAAAGCTCTATACCGAAAGCCCCCGCATCGCCCGTCATTTCGTGTACCAGGACAAGGGGGTCATTCTCGGCCACATGGCGATGTTGCGCTTTTACAGCAAAACCTGGCTGATCCATCATCATGCCGCCAATAGGACGTTGTCGCAGAAAGCGGGTTTGGTCGTTCTGGAGCAGATCGGCCGGTATGCCAATGACTCCCACAACCTGCATTCATCACACATGAACTTCGTCATGTGTTACTTTCGACCGGACAACAAGTTTCCCCGTCGCGTATTTGGGGGGGTCTCCAGATTCATCCAAAACCCGAAAGGGTGTTCGGTGGACGATTTTGCCTACTTTTTCGTCCAGCCGGAGAAAGCCCCCCCCCATGAAAAAGCAATGGGCTGGGAACTGCAACCCTGTATCGAGGAGGATCTCGTTGAACTCAGTTATTTTTATGAGCATCGTTCAGGGGGACTGATGATCCCGGCTCTCGATCTCGAGGCGGGGCTGGGTGTTACAGACGAACTGGACCAGGAATTTGCCAAACTGAAGCTCAAGCGACGGCGACTTCGCCTCTCCCTCAAACATCAGGGTGAGCTTAAAGCCATCATCCTGGTCAATCTCTCGGATGTGGGATTGAATATGTCCGAACTGACCAACTGTATCCAGATCATCGTGCTCGATTCAGACGGCCTGGATAAAGAAAACCTTCTGGCGGCGCTGGCGGAGCTGGGGAAGGCACACTTTGAGAACGATAAGGTCCCGGTTATCCTCTATCCGGTAAAATATGCAGAAGACCAGGAGATCAATTATGATAAAGTCTATTCCATGTGGATTTTGAACTGCCAGAATCTTGACCAATACTTCAAATTCTGTAACACTTTTCTGGCACGCATATGAACTCCGCGAGGGATAATGCTATTGTCAGATGACAATATGAAATCGAACCTTCAAACAAACCCTCCTCTGTATAACAGCCGGATCATCCATGCCTTCCTGGCACTGATCGAAAAGAAATACAACTACATAGACATTAAGGAAATCTTACACTACGCCCACATGGAACCCTATGAAGTGGCGGATCAGGGTCATTGGTTTACCCAGCAACAGGTCGATCGTTTCTATGAGAAGCTGGTACAGCTCACCGGCAACGAATCCATCGCCAGAGAAGCTGGTCGTTTTGCCGCCTCTCCCGACACCCTGGGGGCCATGCGCCAGTATGTGCTCGGCCTCGTCGGTCCGGCCAATGCCTTCAACTTGATCAAAAAAGGATCGGCCCAGTTCACACGCTCCTCACACTATCACGCCAAAAAACTAGACGCCAACCGAGTTGAAATCACAGTAACCCCTAAAGAGGGGGTTGAGGAAAAAGAGTTTCAGTGCGAAAACCGCATGGGTTTCTTTGAAGCCATCATCATGATGTTCAACTACCACAAACCGGGAATCTCCCACCCGGAATGCCTCTTTCGAGGGGATGCGTGCTGCCGGTATATCGTATCCTGGGAGAATACCTTCGCCTCACTCTGGACCAAGGTCCGCAACAGCTCCATCCCTTTTCTGGCACTGCTTATTATCGTCTCGCTGCTCTATAATCCCTGGTTCACCCTGACCGCGACCCTTCCGCTCATTGTAAGCCTGCTGCTCGGCCTGACAATCGTCCTCGACATCGTGGAGAAGAAAGAGTTGCGATCAAGCCTGAACATCCTTATGGGGTCAACGGAAAAGCTGGTGGATCAGATCAACATCAACCACATCAACGCCAGCCTCACCAGTGAAATCGGCCAGGCCCTGAGCCAGCAGACAGATATCGACAGCATTCTGGACAAGACCATCAAAATCCTGGAAAACCGCCTGGAATACAAGCGCGGCATGATTCTGCTGGCCAACCATGAACGCACGACGCTTCAATATCGGGCCGGTTTCGGCTATGCCGAAAATCAGGAGGCCTTCCTGAGGAATGCCGCTTTCGACCTGACACGCCCCGAATCGGCAGGCATATTCATCCGGGCTTTTCGCGAAAAACAGCCCTTTCTGATCAACGATCTCAACGATATCAGCCAGCACCTTTCCGCTCGCAGTCTCGAGTTTGCGATCGCCCTGGGCGTCAAATCCTTTATTTGTTGTCCGATCATCAGTGAAGACGAAACGGTCGGTATCCTGGCAGTGGACAACCTCAAGGCTCCGCGCCCTCTCGTCCAGAGCGACATGAGCCTGCTGATGGGCATTACCCCGTTCATCGGCATCAGCATTCAAAACGTCAAGCTGATGAGCGCCCGTGTCGAGCAATTCAAATCCACGCTGCAGGTCCTTGCGGCGAGTATCGACGCCCGGGACCCGCTAACGGCAGGGCACTCGGAAAAAGTCACCGAATACGCCATCGGCATCTGTCAGGAAATGGGGTTGTCTCAGGAATTCACCGAGATGATCCGGGTGGCCGCACTGCTGCATGATTACGGCAAACTGGGTGTGCCCGATTCGATCCTTAAAAAAGAAGGGCGCCTGACCATCGACGAATACGAAATCGTCAAGACTCATTCGTTGAAAACCCGAACGATTCTGGAACAGATTACTTTCGAGGGGATCATGGCCGAAGTCCCGATTATCGCCGGGGCTCATCATGAAAAATATGACGGGTCAGGCTACCCGGACGGTCTCAAAGGGGATCAAATTCCCCTTGGTGCCCGAATCCTGGCCGTAGCGGATTTTTTTGAAGCGATAACGGCCAAAAGGCATTATCGCGAACCAATGCCGCTGGATATTGCCTTCCAGCTGCTCCGCGACGGCATCGGCAGGCATTTCGACGCCCAGGTGGTCATCGCTTTCATGGATTTTTACGCTCGCACGCAACTCCAAACAACCATACCGGTTACCGCCTACCCGCTGCCGACGCGTAACGAAAGGCGCAATCCGCTGAAGGTAGCCCTATCTTTTGAGCTGTCCGGCACGGTCTGCATGGGCTCTTCCGTCGATATCAGCCAGGGAGGACTTTATGTCGCCAGCTCCCAGCCGGTCAAACGCGGCGACCTGCTTCGCCTGTCCTTTTCCCTGCCGGGGACGGCTGGAGGAACCATCCGCGCCAAAGGGAGGGTCGCCTGGGTCAACAGCCCGAATATCTTAAGAAAACCGGCCTACCCCCTTGGATTCGGAATTGAATTCACGCTCATATCTGAAGATGACCGCAGAGCGATTACCACCCATATCGCCTCACAGCCATCACTCTATCCGTCAGCGTAATCCCCTCCCCTCGTCACATCCTATGCCCCCGGCTTACGTCCCCTGCAAGTGATTAGGGGTGTGTAGGTAAAACGCCGCGGGTTATGGAAGAAGTCTTGAAATTCCCGCTGAAATCCTTCAAAGCCATCGGGATATTCGTCGAAGGGAAAGGTTGCGTTACGGGCGGCCACCTCGACCTTAGTCGCCCAGTTGAAGGCATCGGTGCTGCTGAGTTCACCATAGATGAGATGGTGCGCGGACAGTTCGACCTGAATATCCTCGTATCCCAGATCAAAAAGATACGCATAGAGCTTTCTGCCGATATAGGGATCGAAGTCCGCTTTCTCCTCCAGGGTTTTCATTACGCCGCAAACCGCCCTCTGAAGACGGTCGGAGAGACCGTAATGATTCAGGCAGTTGTGATCGAGATCCACCAGGCACAACACACCTCCGGGTCGAAGGATTTCGCTCAGGCGCTTAACGATGGAAAAGCTTTCCTTGCGATGATATTCCAGAAAAAAACGGGACCAGATGAAATCAAAAGTTCCCAGGTCCTCCAGCGAAGCATAAATATTTTGGCAGACGAATGTCGCCCCCTGTCCGGACTGAGTCCGGCGGGCATGAGCAACACGCTCGGCCGAGGCATCCACCCCCACGGCCTGCCCATCCGGCTGAACGAGCTCATGAAGAAACCCGGTGGTCTTTCCCGACCCGCAGCCGATATCCGCCACCCGCATCCCAGGGCGCAACCCGGCCCAAAGAGCCTGTTCGACCAGCCGGTCGCGATCTGTTTTACGATCCAGGCGTTGCGCCTCCTGGTCATTCTCCATCAGATATTTTGTCTTCGACAAATCCATCCCTCCCGTTGAAAAATCAAACAATGCGTTTCAGGTTAAGTCAGGTTCCATATTCATCAGACACAACCGAACACCATTTGACAGGCGCCCTAACCTGTGAGAAAAAAGTGCAAAAGCAATAAATTAGTTCTTGTCTCGTTTTCTTGCGGAGGAGCCCATGCTGCGATCCCGATCTGTTCGGTCTCTCGTTCTGGCAGTCATCACCGGAAGCCTCCTTCTGTTCAGCGGGCAGGAAGAAACCCTGGCGTCCGGATTTGGCATTTTCACCCAGGGTGCCAGCGCCTTGGGTCAGGCCAACGCCACAGTGGCTCATGCCGATGGCGCCTCCGCTCTGTATTTCAACCCCGCCCTTCTCACCGAATTGGCCGGAACCCGAATGGAAGTGGGAACCACCCTGGTTTGGGCACAGAGGGACTTCAGCAGTTTCGTGACAGGACGTGATGATTCTGCCGATACACGGCTCTATACACCAAGCACCTTCTACCTGACCCATGCCGTTAACGATTCGTTCAGCGCCGGCATCGGCGTATTCAATCCCTTCGGACTGGGCACCGACTGGGATAAGGCCTGGGAAGGCCGTTACCTGGCAACCCGCTCGGAGATTGTGACATACAACATCAACCCGGCCATTGCCTATAAACCACTCCCCTGGTTGAGCGTCGGAGCCGGTTTGGACGTCCTCTACCTGGATGCGACCCTTGAGGAACAGGTCAAGCTTTCTTTTCTCGGCCTTGACGACGGCTCCCAGAAGTTCACCGGCGACGGCACCGGGCTCGGGTATAATCTGGGCGTTTTGCTCAAGCTGGGTCCCCAGGTGCAGTTAGGGATCGGATATCGCAGCGCCATCGATATCGACATCGATGGCCACCTGGACTTCACCCTCCCCAGCGCTGCCCTGGAGCCAACCCTCCCCGACACCCCAGCGCAAACCGAGCTCACCCTGCCCCAACAACTGGTGGCTGGCATAGCGTTTACCCCCTCGGAGAAAATCACCGTGGAGACCGGCGTTCGCTGGGAGGACTGGTCATCTTACGATCAACTGCGCATCACCTTTGCCCAGCCGGTCAATGGATCGACATGGGCCGTGTACCCCAAGGACTGGCATGCGACCTGGGCCTGGAACCTGGGGGGAATCTACCGGCTCAATGAATCCGTTTCCCTTTTGGCCGGATACCTCTATGGTGAGGACGCTATCGGAGACGCCACCTTCGAACCGGCCGTTCCCGACGCCAATTCGCACCTTTTCTGTATCGGCACTACACTGAAGCACGCCCGCTGGGATCTGACGGTCAGCTACGGGTACCAACTGCTTGAAAGCCGCACTAAAAACAACGGCTACCTGCCCGATGTCAATCCGGCCGTTGCGGAGCCCTCGGATTACGCCACGGGGCGCTATGAATCCCGGCTCCATCTCGTGGGGATAAGCGCCGGATACCGCTTCTGATTTCCGGATCAGAGGGCCTTGAGAAATTCGACGACCTCCTGCGGGTGGGACTCGGCCTTCTTGACCGTAGGCCAGTGTTTCACCACCCGGCCATCGGGAGCAATGATCACCGTAGAACGGATCGTCCCCTGGGTGGTCTTCCCGTACATCTTCTTCTCCCCGAAAGCCCCGTAGGCTTTCATCACCTCGGTGGAAAGGTCTGACAGCAGGACAAAGGGAAGACCGAATTTCTCGATGAAGCTGCCATGGGCCTTGAGACTGTCCTTGCTCACGCCGAGCACGACGGCATCCATCGCCAGCAATTCTCTGTGAAGGTCCCTGAATCCGCAGGCCTCTTTGGTGCACCCCGGGGTGTTGTCCTTGGGATAGAAATAGAGAACCACGGTCTTCCCGGCATAGTCCCTCAGAGAATGAAACGTCCCGTCGCTCCCTTCCAGGGTGAATTCAGGGGCCTTTTTGCCTTCAAGATCGCTCATAGCACACATCCTCCTTGTGAAAAATCCCTTCACGCCCCCCCCTCAGGGAGAAACGGGAGGGTCCATGACAAAGTTATCTTCAAAAAGCTCCGGGTCCTCAAAATAGGACCGGCCGACAAGTCGGATCGGATGTCGACCCCGCTGACGCATACTGCCGACCTCCCGTATCCCCATGGGGAAAAGCAGCCAGTATTCCCGGCGCGGTGACCCCTTGGCCACCCCACGGTCGTCGAACAGGCTCGCCAGGGTTCCGTCGGCCCGTGGCAAAGCTTCCAAGGTATCGTAGGGGACCAATCCATAAAGCAGATCGGCGGCTTCGCCTCCGTCGGTTCCCACCCGCTGCACCTGATGCCAGCCCGAGTTGATCCGCACGCTCAAGGGCCTTGCGGGGAACCCCTCGGGAAATTCCTGGGGCACAAAACCATCCAAGGCGAAGAGCTGATCCCTGAGAGCAAATCCCTGCTTCCGATCCGGAATGAAGAAATGGTAACACCCGCAGGAATTCATCCCGTCGATCATAAACGGACGACCGTCCGCCGTCAGGGAAATGCGCAGGGTCAGGCCATCCAGAGGGCCTCGTTCTATCCAGGGGGCGTTGGGCCCCCGGCGCCCTTCGTACCAGAATGCGTAATTGATCTGCCAGAAAGCCTCCCCCCGAAGCAATCCCTTTGAAAAGTAGTAGTACACCATCGGGTGGGACGACGCGACAACAATCCGGTCATCCTGCCATGCAATCCTCCCCAGGAGATCATACTCGCCATCGACGTCCTGGATGATGTCAGGGGCAAAAGCTTCGGCCAGCCGTCTTTGCTCTTGCGCAGAAAACTGCGGAAGGCCAAAGGGGCCATGCGAAGCGGTTCTGAAAAGCAGAAGGACGTCCTTCTGGGAAGACTGCTCTTCAGCCTCCGCACGATACCTGACCAGCGTACCGTCCACCGGAAGCTGATCTGCAGGGGTCGCGTACCAGAGGCGAAATTCCTTCCGGGCTTTCCGGGTAAAGTAAAGCACCGGAAGGGCGCTCAGGGGATAAAGGCCCAGGACGCGCAGAACGATCGAATAATCGTCAGGGGGTTCGGCTGCCCCGAATATATGCGAAAAATACTCCGGCTGGGCGCGGTCATGGTCAAAGAGCTGTTCGGCGCAGGCTTCGTACTGTTCAAAGAGCCGGGTTCGACGATCCCCTTGTGTGTCAGGAGGCAACAGCGCATCAAGGGATTCGATGGGAAGGGTCAGACTTTCCTTCTGGCGCGCCTGAGAGTCAAGCTGCCGAAGTTGCTGAAGCCACAGTTTTTTCTGTTCTTCCGTTACGAGATATTTTTTGACCGCGGCGGCAAACCGGTCGGTACGCAGATACGCAGCCTCCGGAACCGAACGGCTCGGCGCATAACCGACATGAGCATTCCGGACCTCGGTATCAAAACGGTCCACAAACCGGGCGCAGGCTTCGGACTGCGGGGATGAGGTCAATCTGGGAGGACGGGACGAAGCGCATCCGCCGATATCCAGGCAGCCGGCAAGAGAAAGGATCAGAAGCAACCCGCGTCGTCTCTTTAGCCCCCCCGGGAAGGAAACCGCTCCTAGGTCCATATCCCCTCTAAGGGCGTTTGGCAGCTATCGCAGGCGCCGTTGTGCAGATGGCTGACCTCCACACGGTACCCCACACGGGCGATCACCTTCTTGCCACAGGACGGACAGTAGGTGTTCTCTCCCCCCTCGCCGGGAACATTCCCCTCGTAGACGAACGTGAGCCCTTCATCCAATCCGATGCGGCGGGCACGCCTCAGGGTATCCACCGGGGTCGGCGCAGCATCCTGCAGCCGGTAGGTTGGGTAGAAGGCGGTGACATGCCAGGGCGTATGGGCGCCAAGTTCTTGATGAATGAACCGGGCCAAGGCCTTAAGGTCCGAATCCGCATCGTTATATCCGGGAATGACCAGAGTGGTAACCTCGATCCATATCCCCAGTCGGCGGTAATCGCGCAGGGTATCAAGAACGCCGCTCAGCCGTGCGCCGATAACATCCCGATAGAAGTCCTCACGGAACCCCTTGAGATCGACATTGGCGGCATCCAGATAGGGCGCGATTTTCTCCAATGCCGCCGTCGTCGTATAACCGTTGGTAACGAACACATTTCCCAGGCCCGCCTCGTGGGCGAGCACCGCGGTATCGTACGCATACTCGTAGAAGATGGTCGGTTCGGTATAGGTATAGGCGATACTCCGGCATCCTTTGGCGCGGGCCCGCTTCACAATCTCGGCCGGAGGCACATTCTGTCCCGGAACCGGGCCCCGTGCGGCATTCCACTGGGAAATATCGTAATTCTGGCAATTCCGGCAATGGAAGTTGCAGCCGACAGTGGCCACGGAATAAGCGCGGGAACCCGGCAGATAATGGAAAAGGGGTTTCTTTTCGATGGCATCGACATTTTCGGCGATGAGTTTTTCGTAGACCAGGGAATAGAGAACCCCATCCCTGTTTTCCCGGACGCCACACAAACCTCTTTTCCCGGAAGCGATCAGGCAGAGGTGACGGCAGAGCGTACACTGAACCTTCTCCTCCTCCCTTGATTCCCAGAAGGCGGCTTCGCGCATGACTTCCTCCCTGTCTGTAGTTGTAGACCTGAGGGAAGTATAACAGATTCGTAAAGAGGGGGGATGAGACGAATGCCGTCAGAACTTGAAGCGCCGCATGCTCACGTTTAGCAAAAGACCGACCCCTATCATGGTGGTCACCATACTGGTTCCCCCATAGGAGAACAGAGGCAGGGGGACTCCCACCACAGGCAGCAGACCGATGACCATCCCCAGGTTCACCACGATATGCCAGAAAAGCATGGCCACAACGCCGAGAGCCAGAAACATACCGAACTTGTCGGCCGCTCTCCGCGCAATATAAAGCCCCCAGATGATGATCAGCAGGTAAAGAGCCAGGAGCCCCATGGAGCCTACGAACCCCCATTCTTCGGCGAACACCGAAAAGGCAAAGTCGGTATGCCGCTCGGGGAGAAAAGAGAGCTGCGACTGGGTTCCCTTCATAAACCCCTTGCCCCAGAATCCCCCGCTGCCGACGGCTATCTTCGACTGGATGATATGGTATCCGGAGCCCAGCGGATCCCGTTCGGGATTGAGAAAGGTATAGATGCGCTCGCGCTGATAATCATGAAGCAGGAACCACCCCCCGCAGGCCCCGGCAACGCCCAGGACAGACAGAACAATAAAGGTCAGTTTCTGAATGCCTGAAAACAGGGCGATGGTCATGCCGATAAAGACAACCAGCATAGCCGTCCCCAGGTCGGGCTGTTTCATGATCAGAAGCACCGGAACCGCCAGCAGCGAAAAGGGCGGCAGCAGCTCCTTGAGGTTGTGACCGAAGGCATGCCCCTTGCGGTTGAAATGACAGGCCAGGGTGATGATGATGACGATCTTCATCACTTCGCTGGGCTGGAGATTGAAGAACCCCAGATCGATCCAGCGGGTGGCACCCATCGTGGTCTTTCCGAACAACAGCACACCGACGAGCAGAAAGACATTGACGCCATAGAAGAAGAAACCCATGTACTCGAGATGGCGGTAGTCAAATACGCAGACAGCCAGGGCAATGGCGATCCCCAGGCCGAACCAGTAGATCTGCTTGATATAGACGGGCGTCCCTCCCGTCTCCCAGGACCCCGTCGCACTGTAGAGGTTGACAATCCCGATGGACGCCACCAGGCAGATCATCCCCAGTAAGACCCAGTCAAAATGGGTGAGCAGACGGCGATCAAACATGGTCATCAGTCTCCGGCATAAGGAACCTTGTCAGCCTGGGGCTCAACATCCACCCCGAAGTAGTTGGCAATCATCGCCATGGCGACAGGGGCGGCCACACTGCCACCATGACTGCCGTGCTCCACCACGACGGCGACAGCCACCTCGGGATTGTCAGCAGGCGCATAGGCCACAAAGAGGGCATGATCGCGAAACTTGTAGGGAATCTTTCCCTCATCGTTATCTTTGGAATCCTTGTCCTTCAGCTTGACAACCTGAGCCGTACCCGTTTTTCCGGCAACTTTTATCTTTTCCAGTCGACGGCTCCAGGCCGTACCGCCGGGTTCATTGACCGCCGCCTCAAGCCCGGCTTTCACCGCCTGAAGATTTTTTTTGTCGATCGGATTATCTTCGAGGACCTGCGGCGTGTTTTCCACCAGGACATTCCCGGCAAGATCGACAATTTTCTTCACCACCTGAGGTCGGTACACCGTTCCTCCGTTGGCGACCGCCGCCGTCATAACCGCGAGTTGCAGGGGCGTGGTCAGGACGTACCCCTGGCCGATGGAGGCAATAACCGTCTCGCCATCATACCAGCGCGTCCCGAAACGTTTCCGTTTCCACTCCCGCGTCGGAATCAACCCGTCTTTTTCCCCCTCAAGATCGATTCCCAGAGACTGACCGAGGCCAAGAGCCATGGCTTCCTCCGAAATCCGGTCAATACCCACGTCCTGGGCAATCTGATAAAACCAGACATCGCAACTCTCTTTGAGAGCCTTCTTGAGGTTGGTCTTGCCGTGCCCTTCTTTTTTCCAGCAGCGAAACTCCCGATCTCCGATTTCCAGACTCCCCTTGCAGTCGACTACGGTCGAAGGGGTGATGAGCCCGGCCTTGAGGGCGGCAAGGGCGGTAACGATCTTGAATGTCGAACCTGGCGGGTACTGTCCCTTGATGGCCTTGTTCTGTAAAGGGTGACGGGGGTCCTTGAGCAAATGAATCCACTCTTCGGCCGTAATCCCACTGGCAAAAGCCGCTGGGTTGAAGGAGGGGCGGCTGACCATGGCAAGCACCTCGCCGGTATGCACATCCAGCATGACGGCGGCGCCGGCCTGATCCCCAAAGGCCGCTTCCGCGGCCAGCTGCAGGTCTTTCTTCAGGGTAAGATATACCCGGTTTCCCGGAAAAGGATCCCGCGTCTGAATGTTGCGCAGCAGCTTGCCCCTGACATCCACCTCCAGGCGCCGCTCCCCTTCCCGGCCACGAAGATAGGGTTCAAGGTGTTTTTCCAACCCGCTCTTGCCGACAAAATCACCAGTCCGATAGCCATAAAACTCGGGGCTTCTCAGCTGCTGTTCGGTGATTTCCCCCAAGTATCCCAACACATGCGCGGCGCTTTCCTGATACGGATAGGCCCGGGTGGGGCGCACCACGGTAAGGACTCCCGGCAGATCCTGGGCATTCTCCTGAACCATCTCCATGCGGTCGCGGCCGATATCCTCGGCCAGAGGCAAGGGACGATAGGGGGGCAGGCGCTTGCCCTTCGCATAGCGTTCCTGCAGCGTGGCAAGATCTTCTCCCAGGTAGCCGGAAAGCGCCGTCAGCAGGTCGTTGGTATCCTCGACATCCTGGCGCAGAATGGAAACCCCGAAAGCCGGCCTGTTGTCGACAAGAAGAGCCCCGTCACGGTCATAGATGGACCCGCGAGGAGCCTCGATGGGAACATAGCGAAGGCGGTTCTTTTCCGATAGCTGGAGGTAGGCATCGGCGCTGATGATCTGCAGATACCACAGGCGCATGAGGAGCAGGAGGAAAATCCCCGTGGCGGCCAGCGAAATGATCAGAAAACGGTTTTTGAGGCCGGGTGTCCCCGACCAACCTGAATTGAGTCCCATGATTCTCTACGTCACTACTTCAGATTTTGCAGGCCGGGTATGACAACACGGCGCGGAAACCGCCTCTGGCACAAGGCACACATTCTGAGAAGAAGAAAGGTGGCAATCAGATTGACCAGCGACTGCGGGAACAGGCGCCAGAATATAACGGACCCTATGGGACCAGCCTCGGCGAAAAACTTCAGGGAGAAAATCAGCAGCCAG
>QKGY01000340.1 GCA_003250235.1 Desulfuromonadaceae bacterium | reverse complement strand
AGAGATTCTGGCCGCAGGGCTGGATGATGCTTCCTGCTGGGAGATGACCTATCTGGTGAACAAGGTGATGAGCGCCGATCGTATTGACATGGGGGAACCTTCACAGGTCAAGACCGCCATGGAGAGGGTCTTTCTATACCTGAACCTCGCTCTGCAGCACCTGGCCTCGAACGATGTGGAAAAGGCCGCCCACGTGATGCGGGAGAATTATCTGGAGGATCTCTTTCGTCTCGGCTTCAACCTGACGCTGCGCCTGCAGCGACGGGCAAGGGAACTCCGCAAATCGGCGATCGCTCCTTATCTGGATGGCCCGTTCCGGGCACTCATCGAGGCCCTTGGCCACGCCAAGCCTCTCTTTTTCGAGGGGGTGCTGCGGGCGGACAGGGGAGGAGAGCGTCCCTTCGCCGATCTGCACGAGGTACATCTGGCAGGGCAATGGCTGGAGCGGCTCGAAGTGCAGCGAGCCTTGTTCGAAACGCACTTCCCGTTCACCCTGCCTGCCCCGCAGGCGATGGATCTCGACGGCTGTACTCCCGAGCTTCCCGAAGAGCTGGCTCTGTCCGACTTTTTCCTGACAGCCCTGGCCAACCGACTCATGGGGAGGCCCTTCCTGCCCACTCCCCTGGCTGCTGACGAGCTGCCGGGATTGCATGCGAAGGTCTGCGAAAACGGACAGGTACGTAAAGGGCTGCAGGAGGAAACGGAACAGTGGCTCGAATCCCTGGTTCCGGGAGGTGCGGCGTTCGGGGCCTACTGTCTGGAGCTCTGGCAGGAGGAATTCTGCGCCCTGGCTCCGGAGGATCTGGATCCCCGCTATGTCGGTGGGCTGATTCTTCGTCTTAAAGGCTAGGCGTCGCGGGAAGGGGGATTTCCTGGACTTCCATCCCCGAGCCGGTTCGGGTGCGATAGAGAAAAAGCAGCACCGTTCGCCCGTCTGATCCTGGGAGCCGCTCGAAGGGGGCGGCGAAATGCTGGATCTTGACCCCCTGGCCGCGTACCGAAGCGGTCGCTTCCTGAACCGCCTGGCGCACGCGGTTTTCTTCGTCCGGGCTGAGGGCTCCCTGAATAAAGGGGGGGACTTGGGCCGGGACGACCCGTTCGCTCAGCGCATAGTCGCGCGCCAGACACTCCCGCAGGAAATCCTTTTTCGTCTCGACGCCGAGAGACTCGACAAAATGCCACAACCCTTCGAAAAGACCGCGTTGGGACAGGGGATTGCGGAACAGATCCCGGCTGCGCCAGAACGCCTCCAGGCGCTCAAGCCCATCGGTCAACGTGATGAAAACTTCCGATAGCGCGGCAAAGACATGCCGGAAACGGCCGCTGTTGTACGTAAGGTCGAGTAGACGGCTGATGCCGCGCAGTTTTTCCAGCTCGAAGAAGCTCATGTCCGGAGTCGCCAGAACCGTATAGGGCGGATGGGGATCATGAACGATCGGGAGCTGCGGGGCCTGCCGGCGCAAGGGAGAACCGGGAAGCAGCTTGACCAGCTCGACCTGCAGTTCGTGAGGTTGCAGGGCCAGCACCCTGTCGACGGACAGCAGGAAGTCCCGGTAGTTTTCTCCCGGCAGCCCGGCGATGAGATCGAGATGCAGGTGAATGCGATTCTGCCGGCGCAGTTTGCGCACATGGTCTTCGAGCCGTTCCAGAGAAGCTTTGCGCCCGATGGCTTCCAGGGTGCGAGGCAGGGTGGACTGCACGCCGATCTCGAACTGGAACATCCCTTCCGGAACCCCGGCGAGCAGCTCCAGGGTTGGGCGGTCGAGCAGGTGCGCGCCGATCTCGAAGTGGAAATGACTGCTGCGGTTGTGGGCGAGGATGAAGGCGAAGATCTCCCGCGTGCGCGCGGCGTTGTAGTTGAACGTGCGGTCCACCAGCTTGATTTTGGGGACCTGGCGTTCCATGAGCCAGAGCAGGTCGGCGCGAATGCGCTCCATGGAGAAAGAGCGGACTTTCTCGTCGAGTGCGCTCATGCAGAATGAACAGGTGTAGGGACAGCCGCGACTCGTCTCAAAATAGACGAAGCCTCGGGAGAGATCGACCAGCCCCAGCGCGAAGGGGGAGGGGATCTCGTCCAGGAGATCCAGGGGCGGACCCTCCCCTCCGTCGACAAGGCGGTCGCCGTCGCGCCACTGCAGGCGAGAGATTCCTACAGGGGAGGCGCCGCAAGCCCAGGCGCGCAACAAGTCCCGCAGGGGAAGCTCCCCCTCGCCGCGGACCACGGCCGATACGCCGGGGTGTTTGCGGAAGAAGGTTTCGTCTTCGAAGGAGACCTCCGGTCCTCCCAGCACGATGCGCAATCCCGGGTCTGCCAGGGTCAGGGCGTCGACGAGTTCGAGGGTTTCCCGGCGGTTCCATAAATAGACGGAGAACGCCAGGACATCGGGGTTTTCACCGAGCAGGGCAGCCAGGATGTTTTCCTTGGGCTCATGCACGGTGAATTCCCGGATGAGCAGTTCTCCGCAGTCCTCGCCGCAGAAGGCGGCGAGATAGGGCAGCGCCAGACTCGGATGGATGAATTTGCTGTGGAGGGTCGTCAGTATCGTTCGCATGACGGAAGGATAGCGGATGGGCCCTCCCCTTGAAAAGGGGAAATTGCCGCCCCCCCGTCGAATGTGGTATGGTCCCATCCATTGAACCGTGTATCCCTTTGCTCAAACCGAAGCCCAAAGGGCTTTAGACCGATAAGGACAAGACCGATGGCTCGAACCAGAACCCTTCTCGCCGTGGTTGCCGATGAGAGCGGCGAAGTTTTTGAACACCCGGATCTGCTGATGGCCGGCATGAACGGCATGACGGCCCGTTTCCCTCACCCGGACGAGCTTATCCCCCTTCCCGAGGGAAGCCGGCTCTTCACCATCCCGGGAACCCCGCCCATGGGCTTTGACCGCAGGACGCGAAAGCTGCGCACGCTCGATACGCTGCCGCCCAGTTGGGGGGGCGGTTCGGTGCAGGCAGTCTCCGCTTTTATGACCCCTGCGTTTACCCGCACCCTGCTGCCGGCTGCCGATTACCGGAGAAAAACCGTGCAGCTTCCGCTGTGGGCCTATACAGCCGTGGGCTGGTGCGTGGAGGAGGAGCGTTTCTACGTGGCGGCTGTGCGAGTGGACCGAAACAATCAATGGGATCCCCAGCACTTTGACGATCGCCAGCTCGATCCCCTGGTGCGCAAGGTGTTGCGTACCTATTCCGAGAATCGCTTGTACGAGCAGCTTTCCCGCTGCGCCGTGGATTACCACTGCTTTGCGGCGAAAAATCTCTTTTTCGGCCGCTGGGAGGCGCCGCTGCCCACTTCGCCGGCCTGCAATTCCCGCTGTCTCGGCTGTATTTCGCTGCAGGAAGCCCCCGAGTGCTGCCCCTCAAGCCAGGAGCGCCTGACCTTTGTGCCGACGGTGCAGGAGCTGTGCGAGGTCGCCGTCCCCCATCTGAAGAGCGCCGAGAATGCCATCGTATCCTTCGGGCAGGGCTGTGAGGGCGATCCCATCCTGCAGGCCGACACGATCTGTGACGCGGTCAGGGAGATGCGTCGCCAGACCTCCCGCGGGACCATCAACTTCAACTCCAACGCCTCCATTCCCGAGGCCATCGACCGTCTTGCCGCCGCCGGGGTCGATTCGGTGCGGGTGTCGCTGAACTCTGTTCAGGAGACCTTCTACAACGCCTATTACCGCCCGCGCGGCTATCGTTTCGCCGATGTGCTCGAATCGGTGCACCGGGCCAAGAAGGCGGGGATGTTCACCATGCTCAATTACCTGGTCTACCCGGGGATCACCGATCGCCCTGAAGAGATAGAGGCATTGCTTGCCCTAATCGAATCGGCCGGCGTCGATCTGATCCAGATGCGCAACCTCAGCATCGATCCGACCCTGTACTGGGACGCCATGGGTGTTTCGGGCGAAGGGATGGGGATGAAGACGATGCTCGACCGGGTCAAAAGGGAGATTCCC
>QKGY01000306.1 GCA_003250235.1 Desulfuromonadaceae bacterium | reverse complement strand
GCGCATGTCTCCCCTGGCGCTGGCGGCCCTTCTGGTTCGCTCCGGGATCGAGCCGATCATGCAGCTGACCTGCCGGGACCGCAACCGCATGGCTCTGCAGGGCGATCTTCTTGCCGCTGCGGCCCTGGGCGTGGAGAATATCCTCGTCCTCTCCGGCGATCACGTCCGGTTCGGGGATCACCCCGAAGCCAAAGCGGTTTTCGATCTGGATTCCGTCCAGCTCCTGCAGGGAGTCGGCAGGCTGATGGAAGGCAGAGACCTGGCCGGCCGCCCCCTGAAGGGCGTCCCGCGTTTTTTTGCCGGGGCGGCTGTTTCGCCCGGGTCCGAACCCTTTGAGCTCATGTTCCAGAAATACCAGAAGAAGGTTCAGTCCGGAGCCCGCTTCTTTCAGACTCAGGCGGTCTTCGAGGAGGACAAGCTGCGACGGTTCGCCGAGGAGTCCCGCCCGCTGGGGGCTCCCGTGATCCTGGGTGTCCTGTTGTTGAAGAATGCCGGTGTCGCCCGTTTTCTCAATGCCAATATTCCGGGGGTCCAGGTCCCCCCGTCGCTGGTCCAACGCCTTGAGAAAGCGGGGAATCCGCTGGCCGAAGGGGTTGCCGTCGCCCGCGAGCTGGTGGCTCTGGCGCGCGAATTATACCAGGGGGTGCATCTGATGACCCTGGGACACGAGGACCTGATACCACAGATTCTGTCCTGACGCAGGACAGGCTTGTTTCAAGGGGAGGCATGGATGAAAAAAACACCGCTCAACGCGATCCACAAAGAGATGGGCGCGCGCATGGTGGACTTTGGCGGCTGGGAAATGCCGGTCCAGTATCGCGGCGTGATCGATGAACATCTCGCCGTGCGCAATGCGGCAGGACTCTTCGATGTGTCCCACATGGGGGAAGTCGAGGTCCGCGGGAAGGGGGCCCTGAACTATATCCAGGAGCTGACCATCAATGACGCGAGCAAGCTGGTCGACGGACAGGTGCAGTACAGCGCGATGTGCTATCCGCATGGCGGCACAGTGGACGACGTCACCCTCTACCGTTTTGCGTCGGACCATTTCCTGTTTTGTGTCAATGCGGCCAACACGGAGAAGGATTTTGCCTGGATGCAGGAGGTTCTCGAAGAAGGTGACTTCGGCGAGGTTCATCTGAGCAATGTCAGCGACAACTTCGCCCAACTCGCGCTGCAAGGGCCGGGGGCGCAGGTCATTCTCTCCCGTCTGACCGATACCGAGCTCGATACCATCGTCTATTACCACTTCCGCGAGGGTCTTGTCGCCGGAGTGCCTACTCTCATCTCGCGAACCGGGTACACGGGTGAGGCTGGTTTCGAACTTTATTTCCCGCCGGATGCCGCGGTCGGTCTCTGGAAGGCGCTTCTGGAAGCCGGGGCGGAAGACGGTCTCGAACCTATTGGGCTGGGTGCCCGTGACACCTTGCGCCTGGAGATGAAATACGCTCTTTACGGGCATGAACTCTCCCCCGAGATCACCCCCCTGGAGGCCGGGCTGGGGTGGATCACCGCGTTGGAGAAACCGTCGTTTGTCGGCCGTGAGGCTCTTGTGAAGATGAAAGAGCAAGGGGTCCCGCGTCGGCTGATCGGTTTTACCATGACCGAAGCGGGCATTCCCAGGGCTGAATATCCGGTGTTCGCCGGCGACAAGGAAGTCGGCGTAGTGACCAGCGGGACCCTCTCTCCGTCGCTGCGGATAGGCATCGGGCTGGCCCTGGTGGACCCTGCTCATGCCGCCGTGGGAACGCCGCTGCAGATAGGAATCCGTCAGCGCCGTGTAGCCGCCCAGATCGTCAAGACACCTTTTGTCAAAAAATAACCGGGATCATTGTGACATAGCATCATCAACAAGGAGGATGAACCATGGAATTTCCTGAAGAGCTGAAATACACCGAAGAGCACGAATGGGTGCTGGTGGAAGACACCATTGTGACCGTGGGAATCACCGATTTTGCCCAGGATTCGCTTGGAGATGTCGTATTCGTTGAACTTCCCGAAGTTGGCGCCGAGGTCGTAGCCGGCAAGTCCTTTGGTGTCGTCGAATCCGTCAAGGCTGTCTCCGACATCTATGCGCCTGTTTCCGGAGAAGTGGTCGAGATCAACGAAGAGCTGCCGGAGACCCCGGAGGTTATCAATACCTCTCCCTATGAGGACGGTTGGATGATCAAGATCCGCATTGCCGATACCTCCGATCTGGATGATCTGATGGACGCCGACGCCTATCAGGCTTTTGTCGAGGAAGAGGCCTAACATACCCGAGCCCGTACAGGGCCACTGAGCAGGAAGGCGGGTTTCGATGTCCACGCAGTACATTCCCCATACCGAAGACGATATTCGGCAGATGCTGGAAACGGTCGGCCTGTCGTCTCTGGAGCAGTTGTTCGAAAGCATCCCCGAGGCGGTGCGCCTCAAACGACCCCTGGATGTGCCTTCTCCCCTGGCGGAGACGGCCCTGCTTCGGGAGATGAAGCGTCTGGCCGACACCAACGCCACCGCCGAGAGTCATGTGAGTTTTCTCGGCGGCGGGGCCTATAACCACTTCATTCCCTCCGTGGTGGACCACCTGATCTCCCGCAGCGAGTTCTATACGGCCTATACACCGTATCAGCCCGAGATCAGCCAGGGAACCTTGCAGGCCATCTTCGAGTTCCAGACCATGATCTGTCAGCTGACGGGCATGGATGTGGCCAATGCCTCGATGTACGATGGTGCTTCGGCCTGCGCCGAGGCCGTCCTGATGGCCGTGCGGGCGACACGCCGTCGGCGTGTTCTGGTCTCTCAGGCGCTTCACCCCGATTACCGGGAAACGATCCGCACCTACTGCCGCTATTTGAACGTGGAGCTGGTGGACGTTCCCTTTGATGCGACGGGTGGAACCTCGCTGGAGCATCTGCGCCCCCTGCTGGGCAAGGACGTTGCTGCCGTTATCGCCGGATATCCCAATTTCTTCGGCGTGATCGAAGACCTCGCCGTTCTCGGTGAAGAGGCGCACGCTGCCGGAGCCCGTCTGATTGCCGCTATCCAGGAGCCCCTCTCCCTCGGTCTTCTCAAATCCCCTGGGGAACTCGGTGCCGATATCGTTATCGGCGAGGGACAAAGCTTCGGGATCCCCTTGTCCTTCGGCGGGCCTTACCTCGGTTTTTTTGCCTGCAGGCAGCAGGATGTGCGCTCCATGCCCGGACGTCTGGTCGGAGAGACCGTTGATCTGGAAGGGCGCCGAGGGTATGTCCTTACTCTCTCGACCCGCGAACAGCACATCCGCCGGGAGAAGGCGACCTCGAACATCTGCTCCAACCAGGGGTTGTGCGCCCTGATGGCCACTGTCTATCTGGCGCTGCTCGGCAAGAGCGGCGTCCGCGAGGTCGCCGTGCAGAACTTCTCCAAGGCGCGGTATGCCCGTGAAAAAATAGCCGCCCTTCCGGGAGTCTCGCTTCCCTTCTCGGGGCAGGTCTTCAACGAATTCGTGGTTTCGGTTCCGGGCAAGGCACATTCTGTTCTGGAAAAGCTGGAACAGCAGGGGATCCTGGGGGGCGTCGCGCTGGCTCCCTTCTATGACGGCATGACGGATCGTTTTCTCGTCTGTGTCACCGAGCAGAATACCCGCGACGAGATCGATGCTTTTGTCAATGCTCTGGCAGGAGGTCTATGATGGAGAGTCTTGGTACAAACGGTCTCGTCCTTAACGAAAAACTCCTTTTCGAGCATTCTGATCCGGGACGCAAGGGCTATAGCCTGCCGCCTTTGGATGTGGAGGAAGCGGTTCTTCCTGAAGCGCTGATGCGCGAGGAGATTGCCGGTCTTCCCGAGCTTTCGGAGGTGGATGTGGTGAGACACTTCACCCGCCTGTCCACCTGGAACTACGGGGTGGATTCGGGGTTCTACCCTCTGGGCAGCTGCACCATGAAATACAATCCCAAGGTGAACGAGGTGGCGGCTCGCCTGCCCGGTTTCGCTGCCGTGCATCCCCATACCCCCGAGAACCTCTGCCAGGGGGCTCTGGAGCTCATGTATCATCTTCAGGCGGCGCTGGGCGAGGTGTCCGGTTTCCCGGCCATGTCCCTGCAGCCTTCTGCCGGCGCGCAGGGAGAGTTCACCGGTATGCTGGTGATACGGGCCTATCACGACAGCCTGGGGGCGAAGCGCACCAAGGTGCTCATCCCCGATACGGCTCATGGCACCAACCCTGCTTCCGCGGCACTGTGCGGCTATGATGTCGTTCCCATCCCGTCGGGGCCGGATGGTGTGCTCACGGCGGAGGCTGTGGCTCAGCACATGAACGAGGATGTGGCGGCTCTGATGGTCACCAACCCCAACACCCTGGGACTTTTCGAATCTCAGATTGCCGACATCTGCCGGGTCGTTCATGACAAAGGCGGGCTGGTCTATTGCGACGGGGCCAATCTCAATGCGCTGCTCGGAATTGCCCGTCCCGGTGATATGGGGATCGACGTGATGCATTTCAATCTTCATAAGACGTTCGCTACGCCCCATGGGGGAGGGGGGCCCGGCTCCGGACCCGTCGGAGTCTGCGAGAAGCTTGCCCCTTTTCTCCCCGGCCCGGTTGTAAAGAAGGAAAAAGGCGCCTATAGGCTGGAAACTCCTTCCGGCACCATTGGTCGTGTCAAAGCTTTCTTCGGACATTTCGGCGTTATGGTCAAAGCCTATGCCTATATCCGCACCATGGGTCCCGAAGGGCTGAAAAGGGCGGCCCAGATGGCGGTTCTCAACGCCAACTACATCCGTGCTCGCCTTGAAGGAACCTATCATCTGCCCTACAAAGGGCGTTCGCTGCATGAAGTCGTGTTCTCCGATCGCGATCTCGGCGGAGACTGTCATACCCTCGATCTGGCCAAGCGCCTTATCGACTACGGTTATCATCCCCCCACCATCTACTTCCCCCTGGTGGTCAAAGGGGCGATCATGATCGAGCCGACGGAGACCGAGTGTGTGGAAGTTCTCGATGAGTTCTGCGAGGCGATGAAAGCCATTGCCCGGGAAGCGGAAGACGATCCCGATCGCCTTCATCAGGCGCCGACCCGCACCCGGGTGCGCCGCCTGGATGAAACGGCCGCCGCTCGCAAGCCGCGGCTGAAATGGGAAGGATAAAAAGACAAGATGAGAGGGCTTCTTCGGAAGCCCTCTTTTTTTACATGAGATCGCCGGGGCGGAAGGAGGAGATGCTGAGATTATATTGAAAGACAACGAAAATCGTCAGGGTGTCTTTTTCGTAATAGCGTGACAGCTTGCCGTAGGGCGCCCCTTTACGGACGGCATCCATGGCTTCCTGGTCGAGAAGCGGGTATCCGGTGCTTTCTTTGAGCTGGACGTCCTTCAGGGTGCCGTCTTTGTTGACGGTGACCTTGAGCAGACATTTGCCCTGCTCACCGCGCTCGGCCGATCGGGCTGGGTAACTCCAGACCCCGTAAATGTTGTCGCGGAACCGCTTGAAGAAAGAGTTCAGTAGATCGTTTTCCATGTCGAGCCAGACGGCATTGCCTTCCTCGACATCTTCCCGGTATTTGCGGCGCCACTCCTGAAGGTGCTGTTCGGCCACATTGGCCGCCGCCTGGTTAAGGGCCGCCATCAGGGTGTCTTTGTCGGGGAGGTCCTTGGCCGGTTTTTCCCCGGCTTTCGGGCCGGACTCTCCGGGACGGGCCTCAATGCCCGCTTTGGGAGAGGATTTTTCCGAAGCGGGTTTGGCTTCCTGCACAGGGGGCTTGGCGCTCTGCTGGGGCGGCGACGGTGCTTGCGGAACACGAGGGGCTCTATCCTCCAGAAAATCCCCTTTGGGAGCCGTTTCCTTTTTTACCTGCTGGTCCGCGGGGCCCAGGCGCTTTGCCGGCGTTTCCCGTTTTTGCTCCTGGGAGGGCACGGGGACATCCAGTTCCCTATCCTTGAACGGTTTGGCTTGCGGAGGGCGCATCTCCACCACGACCGGCGGCTCGGGTGGTGCCTCGGGAAACAGGTTCCGGTGCGGCAACAGGTAGAGCAGCAGCAGATGGAGGAGAAGCGATAGGATTATAAAGGCCAGAATCAGGGGATCCTGACTGCGGTTGGATTGCATAGGGCGCAGAAGTGAACTCGCATGTTAACGTTTTCGGGTATTATACATGATCGGTGGCGGAAGTGGCCAGCGATCATTGGCCTGCAGCGTTATTCCTTGGAAAAGGAGGGAAAAGATGTTGACCCCCCGGAGTGGTTCGGGTATAAAAGTATGCCACAATCAAACCCTGTTTTGGAGGAGGAATCTTTCATGCACTTAGTCGACCAGATCAAAGCGAAAGCCCGGCAGAATCTGCAGACTGTTGTTCTGCCCGAAGGCTATGATGATCGCATGATTCAGGCAGCCGGCCAGATTGTCAAAGATGGTTTGGCCAAGGTGGTGCTTCTGGGGAACCCGACGACTCTGTCGGATAAGGCCAAAGTCCTGAACGCGTCACTGGATGGCGTCACCCTGCTTGACCCGAAGAACGCCCCGATGCTGGATGCGTATGTCGACGAGCTGGTTGAGCTGCGCAAGAAAAAAGGGCTTAGCCGTGAAGAGGCCCATAAGCTGCTGACCGCAGAGGATAACCTCTATTTCGGCGCGATGATGGTGCGCAAGGGGGATGCCGGCGGCGCCGTTGCCGGGGCTTTCAACACCACGGGCGACGTGCTGCGGGCGGCTTTCCAGGTTATCGGCACCATGCCGGGGATGAAGACCGTCTCTTCGGTTTTTCTCATGGTGACCAAGAATGCCGCTTTCGGCGAAAACGGCGTGCTGCTCTTTGCCGACTGCGCTGTAAATCCCAACCCGGATGCGGAAGCTTTGGCCGAGATCGCAGTGGCGACGGCGAAGAGTTGCAAGAGCTTCCTCGGGGTGGATGCACGGGTCGGAATGCTGTCCTTCTCGACCAAGGGGAGCGCCAAGCACGAGGACGTGGACAAGGTGCTCAAGGCTCTTGAGATCGCCCGCAAACTCGATCCTTCGCTGCAGATCGACGGGGAGCTTCAGGCTGACGCGGCTTTGCTGCCCAAGGTCGGTGAGAAGAAGGCGCCCGGGTCTCCGGTTGCCGGCAAAGCCAACACGCTCATCTTCCCGGATCTCGATGCCGGGAATATCGGCTACAAGCTCGTGGAGAGGATCGCCGGCGCCGAAGCCGTCGGTCCCATCATTCAAGGGCTGGCCAAGCCGGTCAATGATCTTTCCCGTGGCTGCTCCGTCGAGGATATCATCAGCGTGGCGGCGATCACCGCAGTGCAGGCTCAGGGATAGACCGCGATCACCCTCGTAGTAATGAAAAAGCCGACGGTATTCCGTCGGCTTTTTTTGTGAGTGTATTTATTCGTGTCGGCTTATTTGCGCTGGAAGTCGCTGCTGGCGAACGAATAACGGAACTGCATGTGGTCCGTATAGGTTCCTTCGAGAATTCCCACCACGTCTTCGGTGAACACGAGTTCTTCATCCGTCGGAATGACAATAACCTTGATTTTTGACTCAGGGGTTGTGATGACCGTTTCCCGCTTGCGGGTCATCGTGTTGCGGTTCTTTTCCTTGTCCAGAATGATTCCCATGAACTCAAGGCCATCAAGAGCTTTTTCGCGGATGAGCCAGGCCATCTCGCCAACGCCGGCAGTAAAGATCACGGCATCAATACCGCCGATGGCGGCAGCGTAGGCACCGATATATTTCTTGAGGCGATAGGCTTCAATGTCGAGAGCCAGCTGGCACCGCGCATCCCCCTTTTCTGCTCCTTCAATGACGTCGCGTCGGTCGGTGAACTGACCGGTGATGCCATAGACGCCCGATTTTTTGTTGAGAATGGAGTCGATCTCGCGCGGGTTGTAGCCCTCCTGGTCCATTATGAAGGCCGGAATGGCCGGATCGATATCCCCGCACCGGGTTCCCATGACGGCTCCTTCCAGGGGGGTGAGACCCATGGAGGTGTCTACCGAGATGCCCCCCTTGATGGCGCAGTGAGAGACACCGTTGCCGATGTGCATGGTGATGATGTTGCAATCCTTGGGGTCCTTGCCGAGAACAACCGCAGCCCTCTTGGAAACGTATAGATGGCTGGTGCCATGGAAACCGTACCGGCGAACCCCGTATTTTTTGTACCATTCGTAGGGCAGGGGGTAGGTGTAGGAGTGCTGCGGCATGGTCTGGTGGAAGGCGGTGTCAAAAATGGCGACATGCGGCACTTTGGGCAGAACGGCCTGTGCGGCTTCGATCCCGGCGATATTGGGGGGATTGTGCAAGGGGGCCAGATGCTGTACCTCCTTGATAGCGTCCAAAACCTTATCGTCGATCAGAACCGAGCGAGTAAACTTTTCCCCCCCGTGAACGACACGGTGCCCGACCGCCGAGATTTTCTCAAGGTTGGTGACAACTCCGTGAACCTTGTCGGTAAGGGTCTTGATGATCAGGTGCATTGCCACTTTGTGGTCAGGGCATTCATACTCTTCGCGGTAGGTTTCGCGACCGGGAACCTCGTGGACGATGAATGAGTCGCCTATGGTGACCCGCTCGACCATGCCCTTGGCAATGACTTCTTTTCTATTCCAGTCGAAAAGCTGATATTTTAAGGAAGAACTGCCGCAGTTCAGAGCGAGAATATCCATTAAACGAATGACCTCCTCGAAATTGGTAGTGTAAAATCAGTATCCTGATTTACATTCGCAAAATATCGTTTTATATCGCTGAAAATTTTTCTTGAGAGTAAAATAATGAGTGTCGGATTGTTATAATTTTCCGCTTGCTTAGACGGGAAAAACGTCATGAAAGACTATAGCAACACTGTTCGAATTGCAAGAACTTTGTTTCAGTCAACGGTTTCTTAGGGGTGGACAGACGACGGGAAAGTGGTGTATAAAATCCGTCAGAGAACAGCCCCATTTTTCTGTAGAGGAGGTGATTCCTTTGGCTCACACCATCACTGAAGAATGCATCAACTGCGGTGCTTGCGAACCTGTCTGCCCCGTTGACGCCATCAGCGAGCAGGGTGACGTACGCGTGATTGACGCGGCAACCTGCACCGATTGCGGCGCCTGTGTTGACACCTGCCCCGTCAGCGCGATCGAGGCTCCCTGAGTATGAAGAAGGGGGTGACCCGAAGGTTGCCCCCTTTGTTTTTGACCGGATGGAAATCCGCTCCTCCCCCATGGGAGAAGGAGGCTTAGATGTTCGGACTCGGAACAACGGAGCTGGTCATTATTCTGGTCCTGGTTCTGGTGATATTCGGTGCCGGAAAACTACCGGAGATCGGAGGGGCTCTCGGAAAGGGAATCCGCAATTTTAAAAAAGCGACGCATGAACCCGATGAGATCGATATCAGTCCCAAGAAAGAAGAGGACGAGGATACGCATAAAAAGGAATAGGGTCCTTGAGTCCGGATCATAAAAAAAGCCGCACAGTGTGCGGCTTTTTTTATGATCTTTTGGCTCCCATTTATTGCTTGGAGCCCGGTTTTGAGTCCGCCACTTCGACGGTGAACTCATTGAGGTCTTTGGGGAGGTTCTTGAAGACAATGGTGAAGGGGATCGACGCCCCCGGAGCAACATTCAGGTTGCTCAGGGAATCCCCGAACTGGTTGTTCATGGCTTCTTCGATCTTGGCGAACGACCATGACTGGAGTTTCGCCGAATCGAGGCGGTTGCCGCAGAAAACGGTCTGTTGCAAAAGCTGTTTACCTCCCTTGCCATACAAAATCCCTTTGACGGCGATGGCGGATCGGGCCTCTTTGAACTGGTTGACCGCTTTTCCGTGGATGATAAACAACTGTCCGGCATCTGCGTTGTTTACAAAAGAGCTGGTCAGGTCGGTAACCTGGATTTGGCCTGCCGGTTGCGGCGGGGCAGATTGTCCGGTAACCTGCTCGATGATACGGGTCAGATCCAGGTCGCCCTGGCTCCAGAATACATATCCCGCGCCTGCGCTCAGGGCAAGCAGAAGCAGGAGGATGAATATCATGAGCCCGCGCAGAGGGCTTTTACGCTGGCCGTATTGTTTTTTCTTGGCTCTCTTTTTGTCTTTCCGACCCGCTTTGGGCTTCTCTGCAGAGACGCCTTTCTCAGGGGCCGTTTCTGCCGGTGCCTCATCGTCAAAACTCATTTCCTTGAACTGGAATTCATCGGAAGCGGACTCTTCGGCGGCAGGCTCTTCGTGGGCGAAGTCGTCATCTAAGGCAGGCAAGGGCGCGGAGTCCTCAAAATCGAACTCGTTGGGCCCCGAGCTGGTTGTTTCCTCTTCCCAAGCGAAATCATCATCCTTGGCTTCCGAGAAGTCGTCGGAGAAAGAAATGCTGTCATTGGAGGCGGACTCAGTTTCCGACTCGTCGGAAAAAAAGCTGTCGGCATCCGAATCCGATTCTCCAAAACCAAAATCCGTTTCAGAAGTCTCGGTCTCAAAGGTCGTGCTCTCGGTCTCAAAGGCCGTGCTCTCAGGCTCCGAAGCGAAGTAGTCCTCTGATGAATCCGGACCCCCTTCCGAGGAAAATGCTGAATTTTCGTCGGTATCTCCGAAAGAGAAAGGCTGCTCTTCTTGCTGCTCCGGATCCGGTCCGCCGATGGAAAATTCCTCCGACTCCTGCTCTGTCTGTTCCTCCGACGAAGTGGCTTCCCCGAAGTTGTTCCAGTCCTCTTCGGCGCCAAAAGCACTGAAATCTACATCTATTTTAGGCCCGCTCGGCTGGCTGGCTGGGCTGGTTTCTTCAGGCGTCTCGTCAAATTCAGGTGCAGGCTCCGGTTCCGGCGGCGTCACGGTGAAAATGTGCTGACATTTGGAGCAGCGGACCTTGGTTCCTTCGGGCTTGATTTTTTCATCAGCCAGCTTGAATCGGGCCTGACACTCAGGGCACTGGATGATCATGTGGTCATCTCCTTTAAAGGCCTATCACACGCCTTCAACCAGATAAATATCAGGAAGATTTCTGTATCGTTCGTCGAAATCCAAGCCGTATCCGACGATGAATCCATCGTCCATGGTGATCCCGGTATAGTCGGCTTCAATAGGGACTTCGCGGCGTGCCTTCTTGTCGATCAGGGTACAGATTTTGAGGGACTTCGGATTGCGGAGCAGCAACCTGTTGTACAGAGATTGCAACGTGTATCCGCTATCTACGATATCTTCGACGATAATAACGTGGCGTCCCTGAATCGGCTCCTCCAGGTCCTTGCGCATTTCGACAATGCCGGAAGACTGGGTTTCCGAGCCGTAACTGGCGAGGCGTACGAAGTCGACAATGGTCGGGCTGCTGATCTCGCGGACAAGGTCCGCAAAAAAAAGAAAAGACCCTTTGAGGACGCCGACAAGGAGGACCTCCTCCTCGTTGTAGTCATGACTGATTTCCTCGCCCAGTCGTCGTACTTGCTCGGCGATGTATTCTTTTGAAAAACAGATTTTTAAAGAGGGTTGTCCCATGGCGCTTCCTGATAGGTGATGTCCTGATATAAGGGTGTATTCTATAGCAAGATAAAGCGTTTGTGTCAATTTATTCGGCCAGTCAAAAAGAGATAGGTGCTGGCAGATGGGCTATGTTAAGATCCTTAAATTGTTGACTCTTCCCCGCCGTCGTCAAATCCTTGCATGGGAGGTTTCCGGATGAAGATAAAAGTTTTGATCGCTGGAGTGTTTCTGCTGGGTGTTTTTCCCTGTTTTTCATGGGCGGAGGCTCCGAAACTTGTCGCCGAAAACCCTGATTTTCACTTCGGTCAGATTTATCAGGGAGCCAGGTTGGAGCATACCTTCCGAGTCGATAATAATGGGGATGCCCCTCTGGTTATTGAGAAAATCAGTAGCTCATGCGGGTGCACCGCAGCCCTGATGTCTGAAATGACCATCGCCCCCCAGGCGTCTGCCGAACTCAAGGTGGCTTTTGATTCTGCCCGGTTCAGTGGGCCTGTCGTCAAGACCGTCTACGTCTATACCAACGACCCCCTGAACCGCGTCGCTCAATTTTACATTCGTGGCAAGGTCCTTCTGGCATTTCTGGTCTATCCGATGTCGGCTGACTTCGGCGTGATGGAAGCCGGGAAGGACGCGGAGGTGCTTGTCACAATCACCAATTCGGCAAAGCAGTCCGTCAAGATTCTCAATACAGAAACCAACCTTCAGGAAGTGCGCGCCTCCGTTTCCACCGATACTTTGGCGCCTGGCGAAAAGGCCGAACTCCATATCCACGCTGCCCCGGTCGAAGGGAAAACCGAACTTAAGGGTTTTGTGGTGGTGACGACCGATAGTGAGTATACCCCGACCATAAAGATCCCGGTTCGTTTGAAGATAGCCGCATCGTCTACTCCGTAAACCATAACAGATTGCCCCTTAAAGAGATTTTCGGCTGCTTTCTTCGACAGCTTCGGGCAAACATCCTGCCCAGGGTTGAAAGGTGTCTGGAAGCCATTATAATGAAAGTCGGTTTTTGCGGACTTCCCTTCGAAGTCTGCCGTTGATTCATCGATCTTGCGAGTGATTCTCCTGCCTGTCGTCAATTTCTGGAGGTTCAATGGAAAATTCTTCGGTTCCCTCATCCCAGAGGCGTTTTTTTCTGACGGTCCTGCTTGGGGCGATTGGTGCCGCTCTTGCGGCGCTGGGCGGATGGCCTTTGTTGCGATTTCTGGCTCCGGCCTCCAAGGAGGGTGCCGGGGGGAAGGTTTCCCTTGCAAAAGACGCCGTACCGGTGGGAGGAGTCCATTTTCTTCAGTTCCACGGCCAGACTGCCGTGGTGATGCAGCAGAAAGCGGGGGAATTTACCGCCTTGTCTGCCATCTGCACCCATCTTGGCTGTGTGGTGCAATGGAAAGCGCAGAAAGGGGAGTTCGTCTGCCCCTGTCATGGCGGGCGTTTTTCCCCTTCGGGCGCGGTCTTGGGTGGTCCTCCTCCCAAACCCCTTGAATCGATCCCGGTGGTCCTGTCCGGGGACCAGATTCTTATCGGATAGGAGGGACGGCCGACATGAATCCTTTGTCACGGATTATCGACTATATCGACACCCGCCTGGGTTTCCGGGAGATTGTCAGGAACAACCTGACGGGATATCTCCTGCCGCGAAACGTCAATTCCTGGTACACGCTCGGGTCCGTCGTGTTGACCCTGTTCGCCCTGCAGGTCCTTACGGGAATCCTGTTGCTGATTTACTATATCCCCGATACGGAAAAAGCTTATGCCAGCGTCGGAAGGATCATGAACGAGGTGCCTTTTGGGTGGCTCGTCCGGTACCTGCATATTGTCGGGTCCAATGTGATCATCATCGCCTTGCTGCTCCACATGCTTTCCGTCCTGTTCATGGGAAGCTATAAGCGGCCGCGCGAGCTGAACTGGCTTTCAGGGTTCGGGTTGCTTAATCTGGCTTTTGCCCTTTGTCTGACCGGCTATCTCCTTCCCTGGAGCCAGCTTTCCTTTTGGGCTACGACCGTAGCCACCGATGCGGCCGGAGCAATGCCCGTGGTCGGAGAAAAGATCGTTCATCTGCTGCGGGGCGGGGCCATGGTCGGTGATGCCACCCTGGGCCGCTTTTTTGCCCTTCATGTGATGGGGCTTCCCCTTCTTTTGGGGGGGCTCATCGGGTTTCATTTGTTCTGTGTCCGCAGGGTTGGGATCTCCAAACCTCCTTTTGGCAGTGAATATACTCCGCCGGAAAAAAGTCAGATTTTCCACCACGAAGATCATCCGGGAGGGATTCCTTTTTTTCCTAACTATGTGGTCAAGGATCTGGCCGTTAACGCCTTTTTCCTGGCCATCCTTGTGGCCGTGGCCTTTTTCGCTCCGATGCTTTTTATCCCCCCCACAGCCCTTGAGCCGGCCAATCCCTTTGTCACCCCTCCTGGGATCAAGCCGGAGTGGTACTTCTTGTGGGCTTACCAGACCCTGAAGATTTTCCCCAACAAGGCCCTCGGATTGGCGGCTCAGGGTGCGGCAATGACGTTTCTGGCCCTGCTGCCCTTTCTTGATCGCGGACCCGAGCGACAACCTGCCCGACGCCCTGTGTTCGTTACCTGCTTTGTTCTTGGTTTGCTGCTCTTTGTAGCCATATCGATTTGGGGGCATTATTCATGAGAAAAATCCTGCTGCTCGTTTTGACATTTCCGGTGCTTATTTTCGCTTCGCCGGTGCTGGGACAGGAGCCGGAGCCCTCTCGGGACACGGTCTGTATTCAATGTCACGGAGGACAGACCGGGCGACTTGGCCTGCCGGTTCAGCAATGGCGCGAAAGCATTCATGCGCAGAACGGTATCTCCTGCAATGATTGCCACGGGGGAGATCCCACCGATTTCGCCATGGCGATGAGCCCTGACAGAGGATTTCTCGGCGCCCCTTCCAATGATCAGATTCCCGGTTTCTGCGGCCGATGCCATATCGGCGTCAAGGAAGACTATCTCGCCAGTGCGCACGGAAAAGCCCTTGGGGCCGGTGGCCCGCAGTGTGTAACCTGCCATCACAACCATCAGGTGGAAAAAGCTTCTCTTGCCCTGATTAATCGGCAGACCTGCTCTCAGTGTCACGATTACGAACGTGCGGAAAAGATACGCAACGCGCTTGAAGCGACCGACAATCAGATTGCCGCTCTGGAAAAAGAACTCGGGATTTTGCATCGCCAGGGAGTGGATACCGACATCCTGGGAAAAGAGCTCTTCTCTTTGCGCAACGAATATCACCGGTTGTTCCATAGCGTGGATATCGCCAAGGT
>QKGY01000068.1 GCA_003250235.1 Desulfuromonadaceae bacterium | reverse complement strand
TCGAGGATGCGCGAGCGCGCCGCCGAGACGTTCTCGGAGACGTTCTGCAGGTTGCTGATGGTCGACTCGAAGCGCGCCGAGGTTGCCCCGTTCCTTGTCGATCTGCTGCAGCGCCGCATCGACGCTGGCGATGGTGATCGCCGCCTCGTCCGCCGTCAGGATCGACACCTGGTCCATCGTCTTGGTGCCGCCTCCGCCTCCCGTGGTCGTCGTGGCGCTGGTGGTGAAGGTGGCGCTGGCTCCGGTGCCCGAGGTGTAGAGGGTGCCGCTGTCATGATAGATGTAATTTCCAGTACTAATCAGGGATCCAAACACATTGCCTGGAAATGCTGAGGCAAGTGCCGTGGCTACCTGGTCGGTGCTGTCCGGACCGCTATAATTTGCGAAATTACCGGTCGACGGGTCGTAAAGCGCCCCATTGGTGTAGAGGGCATTGAAATTGGCCTGCAGGTAATTGTTCAGCGCAGCCAGCGTATCGCCGCCGTCAAACGGGTTAGAGGCAAACGTATCAGCGCTGACAGTCGCGTTTGACGTCGTCGTTCCCGTTGCTCCCAGATCCGCCGCCTTCATGCTGGCGATCGACACCGAGATGGTCTGGCCCGAGTTGGCCCCGACCTGAAAGCTGATGCCGCTCTGGCTGCCGTCGAGCAGGGTCATGCCGTTGAAGCTGGTCTGGTTGGCGATGCGGTCCAGCTCCTGCTGCAGTTGATCGAGCTCCGCCTCCAGCGACTGCCGGTCGGAAGCGCTGTTGGTGGCGTTGGCCGACTGCACGGCCAGTTCGCGCATGCGCTGCAGGATGTTGGTGCTCTCCTGCAGGGCTCCTTCGGCGGTCTGCGCCATCGAAATGCCGTCCCCCGCATTTCGAACCGCCTGGTTAAGGCCGCGGACCTGCGCCGTCATCCGGTCGGATATCGACAGACCGGCGGCGTCGTCCTTGGCACTGTTGATACGCATGCCCGATGAGAGGCGCTGCATATGTTGGCCCAGGGCACTCTGGGATTTCCCCAGGTTGCGCTGAGCGTTCAGTGCCGCAACGTTGGTATTGATGGTCAGTGCCATAGCTTTCCTCCCTGAAAGCTGGGTGTGCGAACCCCCGCCTGCCCTGAGCGCACCGGGACGTCTCCCGCGGGCGTTTCAGGTCAAACGCAGGGTTTTGGGTTGTTGACGTGGCTTTCTTCCGTGAAAGCCGCTCTCTCCACTATTTTTTCGTCAGGTGAATTCTCTGTGCGGTTTCCCTCCTTTCTCATGGTGTATACGATTCACCTATCTTCTCGGTTTTTCGCGGTAAAGAATTTAGACAAATAATGACGGTGTTTGATTTTTCAGAACGCACCGGAACCGGTTCGCCAAGTCAACAGAATGGTCCCAAGAAAAAAGCCGATCGCCCGGCTACGGGGATCGGCTCAATACGTTGGAGGGGATCAAGGTTTCTTCGTTATTTTTACCAGGTCTGGGTAATGGAGTCGGGAGTGATCGCCAGCGTGGCACGCAGCCAGCTGAAGGTCGACTTCAGCAGATCGAAGTCGGGCCCGGAGGTCACGAATTCGGCCTTTCCCTTGATCAGAAAACCGGCACCCGCCCCATGCAGGCCGCGCACCTTGCTGCTGCCAATCGTCAGCAGTACTTCGGGGTTGAAGGCGATGTTCGCCTCGGTGCGATTCATATACCCGGCCGGGATCAGCAGACGACCCTCCTCCGAAATGCGGATGTAGCTGTTCCAGGTGTTGACCATGTGCGGCCCGTCCTGGCCCAGGGTCGCAATGGCTACCACCCCATCCTGTTTTAGAACTTCCAATAATTTTTCTGGTATCATCATCAGACCTCCCGTTTCGTAGTTATTTTGATGCCTTATTCCGGAGAACGCCTATGTTCACCCTGGACAGCAACGACAATGTGCCTTTATACCAGCAGCTTTTTCTGCAAATTCGCGCGCAGATACTTTCCGGCAAACTCCCCGCCCATCTCAAGCTCCCATCCGTTCGCGACCTGTCCCTGGAATTGGAAACCAGCCGCAACACCGTTGACGGGGCTTATCAAGAACTGTATGCCGAAGGCTATATCTACAGCAAACCCCGAAGCGGCTATTTCGTGTCGGACCTCGACCAGGAAAAGTCTCCGTTATCCCTGCCGCGGCAATCGGGCCAGCGCGGCCCCCGCCCAAACGCTCCCGATGCCTACCGCTTCGATTTTCATCCCGCGCGGCTCGATCCTGAAAGTTTCCCCCTGGTGCTCTGGCGAAGATGCCTCCTGAGCAGCTTGCGCACGGGCCCCCGGGAACTTTCTCAGTACAGCGACCCGCAGGGTGAGTGGGAGCTGCGCTGCAATATTCAAAAATATCTCGAACGCTCACGGGGCGTGCGGTGCGAACCGGACCAGATCGTGATCTGCGCCGGACTGCAGAACAGCCTGGACATTGTGGCTCCACTCATAAAAGACCACCATGAGTCGGTGGCGGTGGAAAACCCCGGGTACCATTTGCCGAGGGACGTCTTTCGCAACCATCGGTTCAACGTCATCCCCATTGATGTGGACGCCTGCGGACTCAACCTGGACGCACTGAGATCCAGTCCTGGCACCGTTGCTTACATAACCCCTTCGCACCAGATGCCTCTGGGCCATGTGATGCCGGTAGCGAACCGCCTGAAACTGGTCGCCTGGGCTAAAGAGGGCGGCAAGCTGATCCTTGAAGACGACTACGACAGCGAACTGCGTTATCAGGGACGGCCCATTTCATCCCTGCAGGGGCTCTGGTCGCAGGGAAACATCGTCTACCTCGGCACCTTTTCCAAAATATTCTCTCCCGCCCTGCGCCTGAGCTACATGGTGCTGCCCCGACCGCTCCTGGCCGCCTACCGGCAACTCTTCCGGAACTATCTTGCACCCGTCTCCCTGGTGGAACAAAAGACCATGTCCCTCTTCATGGAACAGGGGCACTGGGAACAGCACGTCCGGCGTACCCGCATATTCTACAAGAAAAAACATGACCTTATGCTTCAGGCCATAGAGCGGCACTTTGGAAGAAATTCCTCGGTGGTCGGACAGGGTGCCGGGCTTCATCTTGTCTTGCAGCTGATGGAGAAGTCTCTGGATGAAGCGACGATCGTCGATCGCGCCAGGCAAAAAGGGATCAGGCTCCTGCCCTTTTCCGACTTCTACGCCGTAAAGAGACCAGGCCCCATCAACCTGTTAATCGGCTTCGGCGGGATACCCGCCAAGGAGATCCCGCAGGGGATCGAGCAGCTCTCTCAAGTCTGCGCCTGAAAAGAGCTTCGCCGGCACGTCTCATTTACAAGGACTATAATCAACAATTGACCCCAGCTGTAGGGGCAGTTTTCAATATAATTGTGGGGGCAGTTTTCGGAAGGGTTAAGGAACCGCAGGCTCAGGGGATTGCCTGCAGGCGGCTTATCTGTTGGCCGGGTCGGCCAGCGGCAGGGTGAGGATCGCCTCGGTCCCCCCCGACGGACGTTGTTGCAGATGCACCGACCCCTTATGGGCGCCTGCCACTTCGCGCACCAGGTTCAGACCGAGACCGGTGCTTTTGCGGCCGGTATCGGGGCGCTGCAGCGAGTAGAACTTCTCGAACACCCGCTCCCTGGCGAAGTCGGGAATCCCCGGCCCCTGATCGGCGACCGACAGGGAGAGCATCCCTGCTGCCACCCGGGTGCTCAGCGCGATCGCCCCCCCTTGCGGGCTGAAATCGATGGCGTTCTGCAGCAGATTGGCGACAGCCTGATGCAGCAGGAAGCCGTTGCCCTTCAGCGACAGCTCCGCCGGGCCCGTGAGCTGCAGATCGATCCCCTTTTGCACCAGCAGCGGGCGTTTGCTCTCGACCACGTTGTTCAGCAGCGCCTTCAGGTCGACCGGTTCGGCATCGGGCTGCATGCGACGGTTCTCCAGCGCCGCCAGCTCCAGCAGGGTATCGACAATGCGGCCGATGCGCAGGGTCTCGTTGCGGATATTGGCGAGAAAGAGCTGACGCTTTTCCTCCGGCATCTTTTCGTCAAGAAGTTCCGCCGCGCCGC
>QKGY01000124.1 GCA_003250235.1 Desulfuromonadaceae bacterium | reverse complement strand
GCCGTCCCGAAGCCGTCAGGGCATCCACCTTGTCCAGCAGATCGAAGGTCTCCGCATCCCCCTCGAAGCCGGCAAGCAGATGCTCCAGCAGCCCCAACCCCTGCGCCTGACGCAATACCTCGCCGGCTACGCGGTGGCGGAAAAGCTCCATGATCTCTTCGCGGATTCTGGCCGGAGCCGCCTCTGCAATCAGCGGCGCCCGCGAGTAAATCCCCACGCGTGTCTCTTCGTCCAGGGTAAATCCCAGCCTGGCGGCAAATTCGATGGCCCGCAACATGCGGACCGGATCTTCGGTGAAGCGAACCTGGGGGGAACCGATGGTACGAATGCGCCGGGCGGCCAGATCGGCCAGCCCCCCTACGTAATCAATGATCGAAAAATCGGCAATATCGTAAAAGAGGGCATTGATCGTGAAATCCCTGCGAAAGGCGTCTTCGCGGGGAGTGCCGAACACGTTTTCCGCGAAGAAAAAATGATCCTCGGGATTCTCCGGCAGTTCGTCCTCCCGGGGTTGGCGGCGAAAGGTAGCCACTTCCACCAGACCGTCCTGACCGAAACGGACATGCGCCAGCCTGAAACGCCGGCCGACCAGGAAACAGTTGCGGAACAGTTTCTTGACCTGGTTGGGCGTCGCGTCGGTGCCGACATCGAAATCCTTGGGCGTGCGCCCCAGCAGCAGATCGCGAACCCCGCCGCCGACCAGGTAGGCCTTGTGCCCTTGACTGCGCAGCCGGTAGAGAACCTTAAGGGTGTATTCGTCGATCTGTTTGCGCGAGATGGGGTGCTCGCTGCGGGGCAGAACAACCGGCTCGGCCGGTTCGCAAAGGGATTTCTCTTGTGATGAACTCATGGAATGGTCGTCCTGATGGCTCCGGGTGGGCGCATGGCGCCCAAAGGGGGTTAATTTAGCAGAAATCCGACCGCCTGAAAAGAACTTATCCCCCGGGCGCTCAGTACGGTTGAAATTGCCGGGGAAAAATCTTAGATTGTCCCGGCACCCCAACCATCGCGCGCACCCCAAGACAAAGTACGGAGAGGCACCATGACGTTCAATCTGATCGTTGTTCTCGGACCGACGGCATCCGGCAAGACGCGTCTCGGCGTTGAGATAGCCCGGGCCCTGAACGGCGAGGTGATTTCCGCCGACTCCCGGCAGGTCTATATCGGCATGGATATCGGGACGGGAAAGGATCTGCAGGAATACGGCGATACCCCCTATCACCTGATCGATCTGTTCCAACCCGGCCACGAGTTCAACGTATTCGATTTTCAGCGCCTCTTCTACCGCTGTTTCGAGGAGATCTCCGCGCGCGGCGTGGTCCCGGTGCTGGTCGGCGGCACCGGCATGTATCTCGATGCGGTCCTCAAGGGCTACCGCCTGGTGGCAGTCCCCGAAAATCCGCCGTTGCGCCGCGAGCTGGAAGGGCTGTCGGTGGAGGATTTGAGCAGCCGGCTGCAGGCTCTGCGCCCCCGGCAACACAATACCACCGACTTGCAAGACCGGGCTCGACTGGTCCGCGCCATCGAAATCGCCGAAGGGGAAGCGTCCGCTTCGGCAACCTTGGAACCCCCTCCCGATATCCGCCCTCTGATATTCGGGGTCCGCTGGCCTCGCGAGGTTCTGCGCCAGCGCATCACCAACCGGTTGAAACAAAGGTTGCAGCAGGGTCTGATCGAGGAGGTGGAATCCCTGCTGCAGCAGGGGATATCCCACGAAACCCTGGACTTCTACGGCCTGGAGTATCGGTTCGTGGCCCAGTATCTGCGGGGGGAGATCCCCCGCAACGACATGTTCCAGAAACTCAACAGCGCCATCCATCAGTTTGCCAAGCGTCAGGACACCTGGTTCCGCCGCATGGAGAAACAGGGAACCCCTATCCACTGGGTCGACGGAAACCGCTCCCCCCTCAAAGAGGTTCTGCAGCGGATCCGTACAGAGTCCGCAACGGCCTGAAGCAGCATGATCCCAGACGGCGTACAGAAATACCGGCGGAGCCGGGGCGTTTCGGGACCCTGGCGGATCGAAGGCTGCCCGGATAAAAATTTCGGCGCCGTCATCGTGATTCCGGCCCTGGCCGAAGGGAAAGCCCTTTTTGCGACGTTGCAGAGCCTGGCGGCAAACCCGCGGCCGTCTTCAGATTTTCTGGCCCTGGCCGTGGTCAACAACCGCCTCGATGCCGCGGACGAAGACCGCAAAACCAACGCCTCGGACCTCGCCTTACTGCGAAAAATCGGTGGTCGTTTAAACGGAATGGCTCTCGCCTGGATCGACGCCTCTTCCCCTGGGCTGGAACTCCCGACGAAAACCGGGGGGGTCGGCCTGGCCCGCAAAATCGGCTTCGACCTCGCTCTGGAGCGCCTGCTCTACGCGGAAGCGCATGCTCCCCTGCTGGCATCCCTGGATGCCGACACCCTGGTGGATAACCGCTACGTAAGCGCTCTTTACCAGCACTTCTGCCACGCCGCTGAAGGGGGCGCCGTCCTGCCTTTTCGCCACCAGCGCGCTGAGAATGTCCTTCAGCAAGAGGCGATCGATCTTTACGAGCTCTATCTGCACCACCACGCCCTCGGCCTGGAACTGGCCAAATCGCCGTACGCCTTTCCTACCGTGGGAAGCGCCATGGCGTTCACGGCAGAAGCCTACTGCCGTATCGGCGGGATGAACCGCCGCCAGGCCGGAGAGGACTTCTATTTTCTCCAGCAGATGGCCAAGACGTTCGGCGTCGCCCAGCTTCGAGGAACCGAGGTCCGCCCTTCGGCACGGATTTCCCACCGAACCCCTTTCGGCACCGGCCCGACCGTCAGCCGTTTTGTGTCGGGGGACAGGAGCGCTGTGCGCTTTTATCATCCCGGCTGCTATCGCGTTCTGGGAGACTGGTTGTCCTTGGCGCTGAAATCCCGGGAGCAATCCAGCCATGAGATTCTGGAACGGGCCGAAAGTCTTTCGCCCTCGCTCGCGGCCTTCCTAACCCACGTCGGCGTCACCGACACCTGGGAACGCCTGTGCCGCCAGCACCGACAGCCGGAAGCTTTTAGCCGGGCCTTCCATGGCTGGTTCGACGGCCTCAGAAGTCTTCAGCTGATTCATCACCTCAGCGTCACGACCTTCCCCCGAGTCTCGGCGGAACAGGCTCTTCCCGCCCTGATGCGGCTAATCGACCTGCCTGTTCCCGAGCGAATCGATGAAATTCTTGAGGTTCTGCGCAATTACCGAAATGGTTGAATTTCTCTCGAGATAATTATTTCTTTGAAATCTTCTGTTTTTTTAATATATTGTCTACCAACGAACGCCATTAAGAGTTGGGACCGGACATGGAACAGGAAAAAGTTGACAAGAGCATCGCCGCGAAAGGCGATCCGCGAAAAAACCTCCGTTCTCCCCTGATTGCCCTGCGCGTCCGTCTGGACGACGGCAACAAATCCTTTTTCGGCTATACCAAGAACATCAGTCGAAGCGGTATCTTCATCGGGACGGTTAATCCCAAGGACCCCGGCAGCCAGTTTCGGGTTCAGATTCCCCTTCCCGCCCCGTTGAACCGCACGATCGAGTGCACCTGCGAGGTGATCTGGAAACGGCACTATACCAAGGGGGCTCCCTACGAGCCGGGCATGGGGCTCAAGTTTCTCGATCTTCCCGACAACGTGGCCGACTCCATCGCTGAATGGGTAAGATCCCAGACGGAATAGTCACTGGACTGCCGATATACGCTTTTCCCAGCATACCTTCGCATCTCCTTTCGGACTCTTCCCGCCCCGCAAAAGAACGCCTGTTGCTCCTCCGCCCCCTTTCGTGGTAATAATGGGGCCGCGCAGACCGGTTCCTCCTTCCCTCTCTCCGCATAGCTCTCAACCTCAGCAAACCTGCACCAACAAACGGAGTCCACCGTGAAAAAATCAAAATTTCTTTTTATTCTGTTGTTTCTGGCCCTTGCCTCAGGGGCTTTCCTCTATTTTCGAGACACCGCTC
>QKGY01000273.1 GCA_003250235.1 Desulfuromonadaceae bacterium | reverse complement strand
GGGTATCCCTGCTAGAGTCTATAAACCCCCCTCGAACAAACGTTTTTCACTTTTCAAGGAGGCTCAAATGAACAAGGGAACAAAGGGTATGGCGAGGCTTATCGGATTCGTCCTGTTCAGTTCGTTCTGGCTACTCACCGCCTGTGGCGGCGGCGGAGGAGGGGACAACGAGGGCGGAACCATTCCGGCAACGAGCAGCGACTATACCCTGCTGGCCTGGAACGACCTGGGGATGCACTGTCTCAACCCCACCTACGATACGCTGGTGATCCTGCCGCCGTACAATACGGTCTGGGCCCAGCTCATCCACCGGGGGAGCCCGCCGCAGATCGTCACCACCGGCGTCACCTTGGAATACGCCCTGGTGAACAACACCACCTCGGTCACCAAAACCTACGCCACCTTCGGCAGCATTTACGGCCAGTTCTGGGACAACTCTCTCGCTCTTTTCGGAGTCACTCTTGCCCCCGATACCGGCCTGAACCTGGTAACGGACACCCTGCATAACAGCCTGTCCGGAACCATGGTCGCCTCCGGAACCCACTTCGAAGTCGACGGCATTCCGGCCACGCCGGTCAATGACAGCGGAGTCTGGAGTCCCTACCAGGTCATCGAGATCACCGCCAGGGACTCGACAACGCAGGCCGTTCTTGCCACCACCCGCGCCACCGTGCCGACCTCGGATGAAATCCGCTGCGACAAATGCCACGGGACTCAAGGGAATATCGCCAGCGCCTTTACCGACATCCTGACGAAACACGACTCCGACCAAGGAACAAGCCTCTCGACCAGCACCCCGGTGCTCTGCGCCTCCTGTCACGGCAGCCCCGCCCTCGGAACCAGCGGCCCGGGGACCGCGGGCATCTACCTTTCCCAGGCCATCCACGGATTCCATGCCGGCTTTAGCGGCATCACCTGCTACGACTGCCATCCCGGCACCACCACCCAGTGCAACCGCAGCCTGGCCCATACCGCAACGGATGGCAACTGCACGACCTGTCATGGCAGCATGGCGAATGTTGCCTCCACCATCGCTTCGGGCAGCCGAATCCCCTGGGCCAGTGAACCCAAGTGCAGCACCTGCCACACCGGCGTCGCCGAGGTCGACACCGGCACCACCCTGTACCGCAATGCCGCCGGGCACGGCGGGGTAAACTGCGCCGGCTGCCACGGCAGCCCGCACGCCATGGTGCCTTCGCGGGTCGCCTCCGACAACTACCAGGCCATCCAGTATCAGGGCAAGGCCCTCTCCATCGCCAGCTGCGCGGTCTGCCATTCCGGGTCGAAGGGAGCCGGACTGGGCGAGTTCCTCGAGGAGCATGGCGGCACCAGTCATCCCAGTGCCTGTGGCGTCTGCCATACCACCATCGACACCATCAACACGACCCTCTGGCCCCATCACTACGAATGGACCAACCGGTAAACCGTTTTCGGTCTGAGACAAAAAAAGGGCGACCTCTCGGGGTCGCCCTTTTTTGTGAGCAGATTCGTCCGTCCCTGCGTTCACAGAAGGGAATGCACGACTCAGTGCAGTCTTCGGTAACAGATACCCGAATCCGCCATGAAATCGCATTCCCCGTCCGGAGATTCGACCAGGTCGACGATCTGATAACTGTCTTTCGAAATGTTGCCGATCACCTTGAGCAGCTCCCTTTCACGGCGACCGTCGGAAAAAATCAGCAGGTTGTTGCTGCTGTCACGAATATCGAATTTTTCTCCCAATCTTCTGGAAATGTCCTGGTTCCAGAGCAGATCGTTTCTGATGACCAGTGCTTTCATACGACGCATCCTTTCGGGAAAAATACTTCTCTTGAATTGGGACTCTTTTAGTAATTATACACCCCCTATATCGCCCTGCAAAAGGGCGCGCTCCCTGAACAGCCCTCATTCGTCAAGCGCCCAGCGGATAGCACAGCTGCGGCCAAAGCATTTTTCAAAACGGAGAGGAAATTCGCGATCCAGAGCCATTCAACGTCTCACGGATGCCTGCTTAGGCGTATCTTCGTAAAGGGGGAGAATGGTACCGCCAAAGCCTTTTATTCCACCATCTTGCGAGGGGAACAAGGGACAACGCCCTCGGATTCTGCCCTGGCCCTACGGAATCCGACGGCCAGTTTTTACGGTAGAGAACGGGAAAACTTTTTCAAACCGGGTATGCTGTATGACGAAGACCGCCCTTTTTTACTCAGCAAGGAGGCCACACCATGAACAAAAACGACGGGGAAAAAGTAGCTGCGTCTGAAACGCAGAACGAAGGGGTATCCAGACGTAGCTTTCTGAAAACCGGCAGTGTGACCGCGCTGGCCGCAGCGATCGGAACACAGGTGCCTTTCGGTTCCCTGCTACCGGATGGCATGGATCTGGTCGGACTGGCGCATGCCGAAGAAACGATGGCAATCGAAGGGAAAATCCCGGAGATGATCGTTCTCAACACCAAACCGCTCAACGCCGAGCCGCCGCCGCATTTTCTCGACGATGACATCACTCCGTTCGAAACCATGTTCGTGCGCAACAACGGCATTACACCGGTAAATCCGGATGTCGCGAACTGGACGCTCACCATCGATGGCGAATCGGTCAAAAAACCGCTCATCCTTTCCCTGGCCGAGCTGAAAAAACGGTTCAAACCCTACACCTATCAGCTACAGATCGAATGCGGCGGCAACGGTCGCTCGGAGTTCAACCCGCCGGCCAAGGGAAACCAGTGGCGGGTCGGCGCCGTCTCCTGCGCCGAGTGGACCGGAGCCCGCCTGCGTGACGTTCTCGAGGCCGCCGGGCTCAAGGACGACGCGGTCTACATCGGTTATTACGGCACCGATACCCACGTCAGCGGCGACCCCGAAAAAGTAGTCATCTCCCGCGGGGTACCGATCGCCAAAGCGCTCGAAGACGAATCGCTGATTGCCTGGGCCATGAACGGCGCGGAGATCCCCCTGCTGCACGGGTACCCCCTGCGCCTGGTCACCGGCGGCTGGCCGGCCTCGACCTCCGGCAAATGGCTCAAGCGCATTGTCGTGCGCAACCAGGTGCACGACGGCCCCAAGATGACCGGCATGAGCTACCGTGTCCCCGCCTATCCGGTAGCTCCCGGCGCCAAAGTGCCGGAGAAGGACATGAAAATCATCGAGTCGATGCCGGTGAAGTCTCTCGTCACCTTCCCCAAATCCGGGACGGTGCACCCCCTGGCCCAACCGCTTGAGATCCGGGGTCATGCCTGGGCCGGCGACCTGGCTGTCAGGAACATGGACGTCTCCATCGATTTCGGCGCCACCTGGCAGCCCTGTACCCTCAAGCCTCCCAAAAACCGCCTGGCCTGGCAGAACTGGTCGGCGACGGTGAGCTTCCCGCAGGCCGGCTATTACGAAATCTGGGCACGGGCCACCGATGAGAAGGGGGCCATGCAGCCGATGGTGGTACCGGGCTGGAATCCGCGCGGCTACCTCAACAACGCCTGCCATCGCATTGCCGTCAAGGTCATATGAGAAAGGAAAAGTCTATGACTGCCTTATTCCGGATGCTGCTGTTTTTTACGCTATTTCTGGGATGCGCCCTGACGGCGCTGGCGGAAGAGTTGCCTGTCGACAAGGATACCGGGCTCATCGTAGCCCCCGGGTTCGAGCAGGTCAAAGCCACCTGTACCGTCTGTCATTCACCGATGCTGATAACCCAGAACAAAGCCGACCGCGAAGGCTGGCTGGAGATGATCCGTTGGATGCAGGAGAAGCAGGGGCTCTGGCAACTGGAACCCTCCGTGGAAAATGCCATCCTCGACTACCTGGCAGCCCACTACGGACCGACCGCCTCATCACGGCGCGCCCCTTTGAACGTGACTTTCCCCGAATAGCCGCAAAATCGCAAATCCTCCGTTCTCCCCCAAGAGGCCTGATGTCGCACGATCCCTGACATCAGGCCTCTTCCTCGCCTCCCTCGACAAAAATCCCGGCCGATTTTTTATACAGGCTCTTGTCTTTTGC
>QKGY01000206.1 GCA_003250235.1 Desulfuromonadaceae bacterium | reverse complement strand
CGATCAAGCCTCAGAAGCCGCGGAGCGCATCCGTCAGGGATGTGCCGACATTTCCTTTACCGATGAACTGGCCTCCCTTTCCCTGACGGTCAGTCTCGGCGTCGCGGCATTCCCACACTCCAGCATTCGCCATATCGACGATCTCATCCGCGAAGCCGATTACGCCCTCTACAGGGCCAAGCGCAGCGGGCGCAACCGGGTATCGCTGCTTGGAGACACCCCGCACAGAACTCCCTGACCGGCACCCGCCCCGATACCTTTTTCAGGGACGCCTCCAGACCCGCAGGTCATCGTAATAGGCCACCGCAGCCTCTCCCGTGTTATCCGTATCGGTCATGATCGCCACGGCCCCGGCCTCCGGCGGCTCCTCGCCGAAGATTCGGCGATAGTCCTCATAGACATTGCGGGTCTCCTCCAGCCACTGACCGACCTTCTGTGGGCCGCTCTCCACGGCCACCATCACGGCATTGGCAAAGAACGGGTTGGGGATATGCTCCCCCTGCGGCAGCCGGTTGGCCCAGATATAGTTGATGCTGCGGGTTTTCGGGGGGAACCAGTGGGGAAAGATGACGTACACCCGCGCGGCGTAATCGTCCCCGGACTTGCGGGTGGCGTCGCCCGAAGCGATGATGTTATCGACTTTCCAGCGCCAGCTCAGCAGAGCAAAGCGTTTCGGATCGTAAGCCATCCGGTAGATCAGCCCCGACGCCCCCTGTTGACTGGTGGCCCGCAACACATGTCCCGTCCCTTCGGGCACGATTTCGTAGAGGGTGCGCCCCTCGAACCGCTTTTCTTCCCACCCCGGACGCAAGCCGTGTTCGAAGTCGTCAATCGGCAGGACACTGTCGTCAGCCACAGCCGCCGCAGTCGCCAGCAGCACCAGCACGATAACCCCAAATACCTTCATCCTCTGCCCCCCCTTTTCATCTCAGCTCCAGATGTCCCGGGGCTGACGGCTCTCCCCTTCGTTGACCACCCGGATGGCGCTCGCCCCGTCGAGCGGACAGCGGGTCTCGCAGATACCGCAGCCGATGCAGAGCCGGGGGATCACCCGGGGAACTTTCAGAATCCTTGGTCCCTCTGCGCTTTCCACCGTTTTAAGATCGAAGACGATCGCCTTCTCTCCGGTGGGACAATGCTCCTCGCAGACCAGGCACTCTTCGCCGCGGGCATAGGGGAGACAGCGGTTCTTATCGAAGACGGCCAGGCCGATGACCGTCTTCTGCTTCTCGGGTTTCTGCAGCAGGGCAATCGCCCCGGTGGGACAGACCTGACCGCAGAGCGTACAGTTGTATTCGCAGTAGCCGAGCCGCGCCACCAGCAGCGGCGTCCACAGGCCGGTGGCTCCGGCCTGTCCGAAAGCCGGATGGAGCGCTCCGCCGATACACACCTTCATACACTCCCCGCAGCGGATGCAGCGACGCAGGAAATCGTCCTCCGCCACCGCGCCGGGCGGACGCAGCAGGTAGGGATTCTGCAGCCGCATCGGCGGGAGCATCCGTGCCACCGGTGCCACCAGGGCCCCGGCGGCCAGCGACGTCACCACCGTGCGACGGCTCAGGTCCGGCCCCAGAGCGCGTTCTCCAGGCCTCCCCCAGCGGAAGGACACCCGCTCCCTGGGGCAATACTCGGCACAGTCGAGACAAAGCAGGCACTCCCCCTTAAGCTGCCCTTGCGCCGTGGCCGCTCCCATGCGGCAGCTCTCCGCACAGACCCGGCAGTCGGTACACTCGCCGGCTGGAACGCGCTGCAAGAGAGACCAGCGGCTACACAGCCCCAGCAGGGCTCCGAGCGGACAGAGGTTGCGGCACCAGAAACGCCGCTCAACCTTCTCGAGCAGCACGACCGCCAGGAAGGTCAGCAGCGTGAAGAGTGCCAGCGAGAAGGACGGCGGATGAAAGGCCAGCAGGTGATCCCGGAAAAACGGGTAGATGCCGTCGAGAACCGGGGTCAGTACGGGCACCCGGTGAGCGTGGAAGAAATCGAAGACCGAAGAAAGCACCAAATGGAAAGCGGGATAAAGAGCCAGGGTGAGCGAGCGCAGAAACAGGCTCAGCGGATCGAAGAGGCCCATCAGCTGTAGCCCCAGCAGCGCCGAGGCTGCCAGGGCGATCAGCAGGACGTACTTGACACGGCGCCAGGAAGAGCGCCGCACCGAACGCCCCCGTCCGACAAGGGCTCCCACCCCGTCCAACGTCGTGCCCAACGGACAGATCCAGCCGCAGAAAAACCGGCCGAGCAGGACCGTCAAGGCCACAACGACCAGCGCGGGCCACAGGGCGCGCCAGGCAAACGCCCCGGGGGCCAGGGCCGAGGCCAGCGCCGCCAGAGGATCGATGCGGAACAGCAAACCGACAGGGTAAGCAAGCGTATCGCTCCCGCGATACTCGGTCTGTAAAAAGAGCCAGAGAAAGAGAAACAGGCAGAGCAGCTGAACCGCCAGGCGGGCTTTTTTCCAGGACAAAAGCTTTTTCATGCGTCAGACCCGCTTCACCTTGTTGAGGTCCATGATCCCGAGCCCTCTGCGGGCTCCGGCCACGACAGACGGAACCTGCTCGGGACGAAGCCCGAACAGGGTGGTGGCAAAGCTGTCCGCGGCGACGATATCCGCCGAGGCGATCAGGGTATCGCGCCGGCTCACGTCGGAAAGGCGGCCGCCCTGCGGGCCGTTGTCCACCAGGATGCGGGTGGCGTCGATCAGGGTGAGGTCGGAGTGAACCACGGTGTTGATATCGGCCAGGGACTCGGCGATGTTGCGATGCAACTGCCCGCGGTTGCCGCCGATCACCCCCATGATGTTCTTCATCCCCAGGGTGAGCACCGAGATACCGTGGTCCTTGGCCACCGGCAGGTTGATGAAGCGGTCGGCCTCCAGGGCCGGCCGGTAGAAAGACCAGCGGTCAAGCTCCTTCCCCTGGCGGATATCGAGTTCCTGAAAATCCCGCCGCTCCACATGCTGCAGGGTCACTTTGGAGGAACCGAGTGCGGCGATCGCCGCCTCGATGCCGCTCTGCACATAGCAGCGCCGCGGATCGTTGCAGCTGCGGTCGAAGAGCAGAACCCGTTTGGCCCCGGCTTCGAGGCAGTGTTCCACCACCGTCTTCACCACCAGCGGATGGGTGTTGGCGCCCTGCTCCGGGGTGCGGTCCCAGCCGATATTGGGCTTGACCACCACCGTCTCGCCCCGTTTCACGAAGTGCTCCATCCCACCGAGCGCCGCGAGCGTTTCGGCCACCAGGCGCGGGATGTCGGCCCCCGTGCGTACGGCGAGCGCCGGCATGTCGGCCGCTGCCGCCTTCAACGGCCAGAGATCCAGAACCGGAACGGCTCCGGCCACCGTCAGCGACAGGGCCGCCTGGAGCGTCCTGCGAATAAAGTCCCTGCGTTCCATCGCTTCCATGATCGCCTCCCCATTACGTGTAACTCAGTGCACCTCCGGGGTCCGCAAGGCACTCGTCCCCTTCGCGGACGGGTCGATGGGACCATACTGTGCCTCGTATTTGCGGATATTCTCCTCCAGGGTAAGCAGCAGGCGCTTCATGTGCCGGGGCGAGGTGATAATCCGGCTGCGCACCTTGGCCCTCGGGCCCTGAGGCTGTACATAGATGAAGTCGAGGGTGAACTCCGCATCGGTGTGGTTCACCACGGCGAGATTGCTATAGACCCCCTGGGCGGTTTCCTCGTCCAGCTGGATCTCCATCTTGACTTCCTTGAGCTTCTTGTCGTCCATCATCCCTCCAGGATTTCTTCGGTGTAAGAGAGCATTATACCCGATCGGAACGCCGCCGGCCTTGACGGTCGGCACCGCTCGCTTATAATAACGATCTGTCGTCCGACCCCTGAAACCTACCCTATACCGCGGAGCGTTGCCATGTCCAGATACATCCTCGCCATCGATCAGGGAACCACCGGAACCACCGCACTGCTCATCGGCAAGGACCTGCGCATCGCCGCCAAGGTCACGGTCGACTTCCCCCAGCACTTTCCCAAGCCCGGCTGGGTCGA
>QKGY01000314.1 GCA_003250235.1 Desulfuromonadaceae bacterium | reverse complement strand
TCCAACTCGCCAAGCGTCAGGGCTCCCACCTCACGGGCATCTACGTAATTCCGTATCCGTATCTCTCCTCGCGTCAAAGCGATGCGCAGGAGCAGGCCGAAGCGGCCCGGAGCATTTTCATGAAGACGGTGGAGGCCGAGGGGCTGCACGCCGACTGGATCTGCGTCGACAGCGTGAAGACCGGGCTCGAACTTCCCAATGCGATCAATCTCTATGCGCATTACTGCGATCTACTGGTGGTGAGCCAGACTGACGTCAGCAGCCCGGACCGCACCATTCCGCCCAGCCTGCCGGAAAAGGCGGTTCTTGGCAGCGGCCGGCCGGTTCTGGTGGTCCCCTATGCCGGGGATTTCAGCTCGCTTGGCAAGCGGGTGATGCTTGCCTGGCGGGGAGGACCCGAATCGTCCCGGGCTCTTCACGATGCCATGCCTCTATTGCGCAAGGCCGAGCATATCCATGTCCTGACCATTCAGGGACAGCATGGCGATGAAGCCTATGAGGCGCATGATGCCGACATCTGTAAGCATCTGGAGCGTTACGGGTTGCCGTTTTTCTGTGAAACCCACGTTACGGGGGGGTTGAGCGTGGGGGACATGATGCTCAACCGCTGTGCCGACCAAGGGGTGGATCTGCTGGTGATGGGGGCTTTCTCCCAGATCCGGCGTGGCAACCAGACCCTGGGCGAGGTCGGGCGCTATATGCTTGAATCCATGACCATCCCCGTCCTGATGTCCCATTGACAGACAGGACGGCTGATTTGGGAGTGGTTTTTATCGGGCGCTTGCCGCTATAATTGTTACCAAAATGGTTTTCTACTTGCTGGGGACGTCGGGAGGCGTTTATGGGGGCCGACGGCCTGATTTTCAACATCCAGAAGTTTTCCGTCCATGACGGTCCGGGAATACGCACGACGGTTTTCTTCAAAGGGTGTCCGCTGAAGTGCTGGTGGTGCCACAACGTCGAAAGCCAGTCCTTCGGCAAGGATCCCATGCTGCGCCATGATCTGTGCACCGGGTGCGGCGCTTGCGTGGAGAACTGCCCGCAGTGGGCCATCGGCCTCGAAGGCGGCAAGGCGGTCACCGATATGCAGGTCTGCGTGCGCTGCGGCCAGTGTGTGGTCTATTGCCCGCAGACCGGGCGCAGCATCTGCGGGAAGTCCATGAGCGCCGAGGAGATTCTGCGCGAGGTGGCCAAGGACAAGGTGTTCTACGAGCAGTCCGGCGGCGGCGTCACCCTGTCGGGCGGCGAGCCCCTGGCGCAGATCGATCTGCTGGTGGCCTTGCTGCAGGGCTGCCGGGAGCAGGGATTCCATGCCACGGTCGATACCTCCGGGTATGCGCCCTGGGATCATTTCGAGCGCATCGTCGGGCTGACCGACCTGTTTCTCTACGATGTGAAGTTGATGGACGAGCAGGCCCATCGCCGCTTTACCGGAGTTTCCAACCGGCTGATTCTCGACAACCTGCGGAACCTGGCGGCGCAGACCGGGGAGATCCTGATTCGTTTCCCGGTAATTCCCGGCATTAACGATGACGAGGCCAACCTCGCGGCGACAAGGGATTTTCTGGAGACAATCCGATTCCGGACGATTCATCTGCTGCCCTACCACGGGATGGGCCGGGGGAAAGCCTCCCAGCTGGGCCTGGCCTACCGGATGGAAGGCACCGAGGCGCCGAGCCCGGAACGCATGGAACAGATTCGACGTTTTTTCGAGGACGCGGGCATGGCCGCGGTGATAGGAGGCTAATATGAATTCACGGGTACAGCGTCTGCGCGAGGAGAGCCTCGGCGCGATTCCCTGCATCTCCATCGAGAGGGCCCGGCTCATGACCGAGGCCTACCGCGAGCACCAGGGGGCGGTTGCCATCCCTGTGCTCCGGGCTCTGGCCTTCAAGAAGCTGATGGAGGAGAAGGCGCTGTGGATCGGCGACGGGGAGCTGATCGTGGGCGAGAGGGGCGAGCGCCCGGCGGCCACCCCGACCTATCCCGAGCTGTGCTGTCACACCCTGGAGGACTTCCAGGTCATGAACGATCGGGAAAAGATCTTTTTCCGCGTCGATGACGCGGCCCGCAGCACCCAGGCGGAGCAGATCATCCCCTTCTGGGAAAAGCGTTCCATGCGGGAGAAAATTCTGGGAGAGATGACCTCCGAGTGGAAGGAGTGCTACGCGGCGGGGATCTTCACCGAGTTCATGGAGCAGCGCAGTCCGGGGCATACGGTCTGCGACGACAAGATCTATCGCAAGGGGTTCGGCGATTTCAAAAAGGAGATCGCCGCGAGCCTGGCCGCCCTCGATTTCCAGCAGGACCCCCAGGCGCTGGACAAGAAGGCCCAGCTCGAAGCGATGGCGATCTGCTGCGACGCCCTCATCACCCTGGGGCACCGTTACGCGGAGCTGGCCGAATCCATGGCGGCGGAGACGACCGACCTCGCCCGTCGTCAGGAACTGCTGCATATTGCCGAGACCTGCCGCTGGGTTCCGGAAAGGGCGCCGCGCTCCTTCGAGGAAGCGATCCAGATGTACTGGTTCGTTCATATCGGCGTCATTACCGAGATGAATAACTGGGATGCTTTCAACCCCGGACGGCTCGATCAGCACCTCAACCCCTTTTACGTCCGGGAACTGACGGCCGGAACCCTGACCCGCGAGAGGGCTCAGGAACTGCTGCAGTGCCTCTGGGTCAAGTTCAACAACCAGCCGGCCCCCCCCAAGGTCGGCGTAACCCTGAAGGAGAGCGGCACCTATACCGATTTCGCCAACATCAACAGCGGCGGGCTGACCGCCGACGGTGAGGACGGTGTCAACGAGGTCACTTACTTGGTGCTCGACGTCATCGACGAGATGCGCCTGCTGCAGCCCAGCTCCAATGTGCAGGTAAGCCGCAAGAACCCCCATGCCTTTGTAAAGAGGGCCTGCGAAATCGCCCGTCAGGGGTGGGGGCAACCGAGCTTCTTCAATGCGGACGCCGTGGTCGAAGAGCTTCTGCGCATGGGAAAATCCCTGGAGGACGCCCGCTGCGGAGGCACCAGCGGCTGCGTGGAGACGGGGGCTTTCGGTAAGGAGGCCTATATCCTCACCGGCTATTTCAATCTGCCGAAGGTGCTGGAGATCACCCTGCATGACGGCGTCGATCCCCGTACCGGGAAACAGCTCGGCCCCCGCACCGGCGATCCCTGTTCCTTCGCAACCTTCGAGGCGCTTTTCGAGGCGTTCCAACGTCAGCTCAAGCACTTTGTCGACATTAAGATCCGCGGCAACAACGTGATCGAACGGCTCTATGCCACGGTCATGCCGGCCCCCTTCCTCTCCGTGGTCGTCGACGACTGCATCACCAAGGGGATGGATTACAACGCCGGTGGTGCCCGTTACAATACCAGCTACGTGCAGGGGGTCGGGATCGGCTCCATGGCCGACAGCCTGGCAGTGCTGAAAAAACATGTGTTCGAGGAGAAGAGCTTCAGCATGGAGGCGCTCCTTGATGCCATGGCGCGCAACTTCGAAGGGGAGACCCGGATCTACAACCTGGTCGCCAGCCATACCCCCAAGTACGGCAACGATGACGACTACGCCGACGACCTGATGAAAAAGGCCTTCGAGGCCTACCTGCACGAGATCGACGGGCGGCCGAACATGAAAGGCGGGCATTACCGCATCAACATGCTGCCGACCACCTGCCATGTCTATTTCGGTTCGGTCATCGGCGCCCTTCCTGATGGCCGCAAGGCTTACCTGCCTCTGCCCGAAGGGATCTCTCCCAACAAGGGCGCCGACCGTCTGGGCCCTACGGCGGTCGTGAAGTCGGCCTCCAAGATGGATCACCTCAAGACCGGGGGGACGCTGCTCAACCAGAAGTTCACTCCGCAGGTCCTGGCGGAGGACCGGGGGCTGGAGAATCTGGTGCACCTGGTCCGGGGGTATTTCCAGCTGGACGGCCACCACATCCAGTTCAACGTCATCAACAAGGAGACCCTGCGCCAGGCGCAGAAAAACCCCGACCAGTACAAGGACCTG
>QKGY01000026.1 GCA_003250235.1 Desulfuromonadaceae bacterium | reverse complement strand
AACCACGGCCAGATGAACAGCCAGAGAGACTATGAGCATACGCCCCAGACCAGGGTCTAGTACCGCATGGTGTCGGCCTGGGGGTATAGGTTTCTGCGTCGTCATTTCAAGGGATCCGTCAGACCCTTCCCGATAAAGGGAAAAATCTCTTTAGTGCTCGGGAGGCTGGGAAACCATCCCCAGCTTGCTCACGCCCGCCTTGCGGATGGCTGCCATGACCTGGACCACCTTCCCATAGGGAACGTCCCGGTCAGCCTCCAGAAAAACCTCTTTTTCCTCCCTCGTTTTGAGCGCCTGCTGTAATACGGGAGCCAGTTTGGCGGCACTGTCCACTTTGGTTCGGCCTATGGAAATACTGCCGTCCTTGCCGACCGAGACAATCAGAGGTTCTTTGACGGCATCGAGCGACGGGGCTTCCGCCACCTCCGGCAGGTTGACATCAATACCCTGCTCCATCATCGGTGCCGTCACCATGAAAATGATGAGCAGAACCAGCATGACGTCCACAAAGGGGGTGACATTGATCTGGGAAAGGGATTTGCGCCCTCCGCCATCGCGGCGACCGACTTCCATGATCAGCCTCTCCGCACCATGCGTTCGACGATATTGAGGAACTCCTGGCTGAAATTATCCATTTCGCCCGTAAGGACGTTGACCTTGTTGACGAAATGATTGTAGCCGACGACAGCCGGTATGGCTGCCACCAGGCCGATTGCCGTCGCCACCAGAGCTTCGGAGATGCCCGGCGCAACGACAGCCAGAGAAGCGCTGCCGGTTTTTCCGATTCCGCGAAACGAATCCATGATCCCCCAAACCGTCCCGAACAGGCCGATAAATGGGGCCGTAGAACCCGTTGTCGCCAGAAAGGTCAGGAATTTTTCCAGCCTGTGCGTTTCCTGGGTCATCGCCCGGCGCAAAGCCCTGGCGACGCTGTCCGCCCGACCCAGATCCGCGGACAACGCCGGTTCTTCGTCACCCTCGCGCTTACGCTGGTCTTTGAGAAGTTCCTGGTAGCCTTCGCGAAACAATACGGTCAGGGGGGAATGACGAAAATCTTTCAGTCCGTGGCCGATGGCATCAAATCGCTTCTTGGCCCAGAAAAATTCCAGGAATCCCTCCGAGTCACGCGTCGCCCGGTGAATTTCACGAAACTTGTAAAAGATGATAAATAGGCCAGAATAAACAGGACCAGTTTGACGACCGGTCCGGCGCCCAGTATGAGATCCAAGGGACAACCTCCTTCAAGGGGTGCTTAAAATTCCAAGGGGTGAATTATCCTGCATCGACGAGAGCAAGTCAACAGCACTAACCACAAAATAACGCAAAAACAGGGTGTTTTAAATTTCCAGGGATAAATCAAGGCAATGGCCCAGATATTTTGACGCATACTGAGCGGTGACCGATTGCGGGGATCGCTGCACCAGTCTCTGCAGGGCGCGCAGATCGTCCACATCCTCCCAGCGACCGACTTCCCAGTAACGAATACCGTACCTTTGCGCCCTTGCACGTGTTTCGGCAAGAACCCTGTCGGTGCTCCACACCATGTCGCGAAAAAGTTCGGGCACGTGCCGACACTCACCGATCAGGATATAACCGCCGTCGGCGGCCGGAACTGTGACAACTTCGTCCTTTTCCAGCGATTCGAAAGCTTCGCATACCAGAGACAACGGCAGATCCGGGCTGTCCGACCCGATCAAGGCCGCGGCACGGGCCCCTTTGCTGAGCAGGAGGGCGAGGGCGTTTTCCATGCGCTCCCCCAAACAATCTCCCCTTTGGGGTTCGCGAGCGATGCCCGGGAAGGTGTTGCGAAAAAAAGACTCCCCCCCGGCATAGAAAAGGGTCAGGTCCACCCCTGCCCCAGCCATGTTTCCGATCGTCTCTTCCAGGGAAATGCGATAGAGTTCCGCCGCTTCACGGATACTCAGAGGGGGGCACAGGCGGGTTTTGACCGTCCCCGGTACGGGGTCCTTGGCAAAGATCCCCAAGGAGACCTTTCCCATACGGGAAGAGGGGTTACGCGAAGCACTACCCAGGCATTTATCCACATTTTCCACAGACTTATCCACAAAAACCTTTGGCCTGCGAATGTTCGACCAGCGCATAAGCCGAGTGATTGTGTATGGATTCGAAGTTTTCGCATTCCACGCGGAACCAGGTGATATCATCAATAGAGCGGAGTTTTTCCGTAACCGCCCTGACAATATCCTCAACAAACATGGGGTTATCGTAGGCCTGTTCGGTGACGGCCTTTTCGTCTTCCCGTTTGAGAAGCGCGTACACCGGGGCGCTTCCGCACGCCTCGACCCATTCGATCAGATCTTCCAGCCAGATATGCCCCCGATAGCGGATCTGCACATGAATGGCGCTTCTCTGGTTGTGGGCCCCGCGGGCGCTGATCTCCCTGGAGCAAGGGCACAGGGACGTCACCGGTACCGTGGCGCCGAGGATAAAATCCGATTCCTTCCCCAGGGTACCGATCATCTGGCACTGATACTCCATCAAGCCTTTGGCTCTGGATGCGGGCGCCTCTTTTTCGATGAAATAGGGAAACTCCAGCTCCATGTGGGCGCTTGAAGCTTCCAGCCGCTCTTTCATTTCCTGAAGAATCGTGTCGACGCTGTCGATGCTGATTTCGCCGCGATACTGGTTGAGGATCTCGACGAACCGGCTCATATGGGTTCCCTTGAAATGATGGGGCAGATCCACATACATGTTGATGCGCGCGACGGTGTGCTGACTCTCCTTGCTCTTGTCCAGCACCACGATGGGATAGCGGATATCTTTCACACCGACTTTGTCGATGGGGATGTTCCTGGTGTCCCGAGCTTTCTGCATATCGGGCATTGTTGCCATGTGTTTTCCCTTAAAATTGTGTTTGCGGTCCCTAACGGTGGCCGAAACTTACTTTCCATTCGGCACATACGCGACCGGATCCTTCACTCCGGCCTCGGCAAACCCCTTGAGTCGCAGTCGGCACGAGTCACATACGCCGCAGGACAGCCCTTCGGGGGTCGGATCGTAGCAGGAATGGGTCAGGGCATAGTCCACGCCCAGCGCCATTCCCCGGCGGATGATTTCCGCCTTGGTCAGCGAAATGAGCGGGCTGTGGATCCGGTAGCGTCCCTTCCCTTCGACCGCTGCTTTTGTGGCCAGATTGGCCATGGTTTCGAACGCGTCGATATACTCGGGTCGGCAATCGGGATATCCCGAATAGTCGAGGGCATTGACGCCGATGAAGATATCGAACGCTCCCAGCACTTCGGCCCATCCCAGGGCGAAGGAGAGAAAAATCGTATTGCGGGCCGGTACGTAGGTGACGGGAATGGCGTTTTCATCCACGCCGCCCTTGGGGACCTCGATGTCTGCGGTCAGGGCACTTCCGCCTATTTTGCGCAGATCAAACTCCACCAGGTGATGCCCGGCAGCCCCCACTTTCGTGGCATTGGCCAGCGCTTTGGTCAACTCCACACTGTGACGCTGGCCGTAGGAAAAACTCATGGCATAAGGGACAAATCCCTCGGACTTGGCAATAGCCATACAGGTGGTGGAATCGAGCCCTCCGCTATAGAGGACGACGGCTTTACGTGTCATGGGAAACCTCGGAATGATGATAAAAAGGCAGGATAGGACATTCTCCGTCAGGTGGTCAAGCGCACGAGAGCTTCAGGGTAAAACTCAGTGCACTTCGTAAAACTTTCCCGTCCCAAGACGGTGTACCTTCAGCAGATTGGTGGTTCCGGGGGCGGACACCGGGCTGCCCATGGTGATCACGACCACGTCCCCTACCTGCAGAACGCCGGAGGCCAGCACCGCCTGCTCCACGGAGCGGATCTGCGCCTCGGTATCCCCTTCGATGTCGACGCGGATCGACCGCACGCCCGCATACAGGGCCAATCGCCGCCGTACCTGCTGGGATGGCGTCACGGCATAGATGGGCAGGTTCGGTCTGTATTTGGCGACAAGAGCGGCCGTGCTCCCCGTCTGGGTAAAGGCGAGGATGGCCCCCGCACCGATTGTTTCAGCCACCCTGCAGGCAGCCTGGCCGATGGCCTCCGGCAACCTCCGATAGCCCAGAACCTCGTCGAGGGGATGGTATACCTGGTCCTTGAGCGAGGGGTCGCCTTCCACATCCTGAGCTACCCGAACCATCAGCGCGACCGCCTGGACCGGGTATTGTCCCGACGCCGTTTCCGCCGAGAGCATGACGGCATCGGTTCCGTCCAGGATCGCGTTGGCCACGTCCGAGGTTTCCGCCCGGGTAGGGCGGGGGTTATTGACCATGCTTTCCAGCATCTGGGTGGCAGTGATAACCGGCTTCCCCGCCTTGTTGCATTTGCGGATGATCCGCTTCTGAATCAGCGGGACCTTTTCCGGGCTCATCTCCACCCCCAGATCCCCCCGGGCCACCATGATTCCGTCGGCTACGTCCAGAATGGCATCGAAATCCGCAACGGCCTCCGGTTTTTCAATCTTGGCAATGACCGGAACCTCACACCCTTTGGCGTACATGAGGTTTTTAAGGTCCAGCAGATCCGCGGCCTTGCGCACAAAAGACAAGGCCACATAATCCACCCCTTCGCGGAGGCAGAATTCCAGATCCTCCCTGTCCTTCTCCGTAAAAGCCGGCGTTGAGAGAGGTACGCCCGGCAGATTGATGCCTTTTCGACTCTTCAGCGTTCCACCGACTTCAACCCGGCAACGCACATCGGTCGGACCGGTTTCTTCGACAATCAACTCCAAAAGCCCATCGTCCAGCAGGATACGGTCTCCGGGCGAGACATCCGCAGGCAGGTCTTTGTAAATGGTCGGTATCAGATCTTCGCTGCCCTCGATATCGCGGATCGTCAGGGTGACCATTCTGCCCTTGACCAGCGACATGCCCCCCCCTTTTATGAGACCGACACGGATTTTCGGCCCCTGAAGATCCCCCAGGATGGCCACGGCCCTTTTGCGCCGCTTGGATATTTTGCGGATTCGCCGAATGACCTCAGACTTGTCCCGATACTCGCCATGCGAAAAGTTCAGACGAAAGACGTCCGTACCCGCTTCCATCAGGGCCGCAAGCATCTCTTCGGAGTCACATGCAGGGCCTACGGTGGCCACGATTTTCGTTCGACGAAGCACGGCATCTCCTTGCGCATCGGAGGTTAAAGAGAAAAGGACCCTCGCTTGTCTGCAAGAGTCCCCATGATTCCTCGTGGTTTT
>QKGY01000022.1 GCA_003250235.1 Desulfuromonadaceae bacterium | reverse complement strand
CGAAAAGGACGCTCATCTCTATTACAACTACATCCAGCAGGTCACCCAGGAGATCCTGAACGATCCGATCAGTTCTCCGGAAAAAAAAGCCGGAGCCGTCTATGGCTGCTGCCGCGAAATCCTGCGGAAAGTCTATGACGACCCGCGATCCTCATTTCTAAAAATGGCCGAAACGATGATCAACCCGACGGTCGATTTGATTCTGGGGGATGAAAGAACGACCGGCTGTCTGGTCAAACTTGCCGGTTATGACAACAATACCTTCACCCACTGCACCAATGTCGGCATCTTCGGGATTGCCCTGGCGAAATCGTATTACGGAATTCGGGCCGAGGAAGAAATCCGCAAGCTCGGGTCCGGTTTTTTTCTCCACGATCTCGGCAAATGTCAGATTCCCCTGGAGATCATCAACAAGCCGGGCCCCCTTACTGACGCTGAACGGGAAATCGTCAAGCAACATCCCCTCACCGGGCTGGAAATCCTCAAAAAGAACTCTGCCATCAGCGACGAGGCCAAGCTGATCGCCGCTCAGCACCACGAACGCGACGACGGCAAAGGGTATACCAGCGGTCTTAGCCGGGTGGAAATCCACCCCTATGCCCGGATATGCCGCATTGCCGACATCTACGAAGCGCTCACCTCCGATCGCTCCTATCACAAACGGCGCTCGACCTTTGAAGCGCTGAAGATACTGAGAAGCGACCTGGCTTCCGACCTCGACCAGGAGCTTTTCAATCATTTCGTACGGCTGTTCGCACCGGGTTAGCCCCCCTCCCCTGTTACAATCAACGCGGTTCGTTCTCTACAGGCCAGATGCGTTTGAAGGCCGTCGATGGGAAGAAACACAAAGGGCACTGTTCAGGGGCCTCGTCACCGTAATGGATATGACCGCACATGCGGCAACGCCAGGCATGACGCGAAGGAGTCCCCGTTGCAGGGTCCAAATCGAGGCCGCGCAGCAAGGGAAGTTCATCCAAGGGCGGCATGGCGGGAACATACTGTTCGAACGCATGCCGCGCCACGACGATCCGCTGGATTTCACTGGTCCCCTCATAGATCGTGAAAAGCCGGACATCGCGCAGAAGCTTTTCCAGGGGAAACATCCGGGTGTAACCATAGCCGCCGAAAATCTGCAGGGCCTCATTGACCACTTCCAGGGCCGTTTCCGTCGCCACCATCTTGGCGATGGAGGCCGAAATCGTCGGGTCGCCACCTGAATCCGACTCCCAGGCCGACTTCCAGACGAGAAGGCGGGCCGTCTCCACCTTTTGATACATCTCGGCAACCTTGAACTGAATAGCCTGGAAGTGGGCTAAAGGCTCACCGAAAGCCTGCCGCTTTTTCGCATAGTCGATGGCATATTCCATCGCCGAGCGTGCCGCCCCTACGGCAAAAGCGCCGATAACCGGGCGGGTGCGGGCAAAGGTTTTCATCGCCAGCGCAAACCCCTCCCCGGGCAATGCCAGAACATTTTTGCGCGGCACACGCACATTGCGGAAATGCAGCCCTGCCGTATTGGAGCACCGCTGCCCCAACTTGGGGATATGCTCTCCAACCTCGACACCGGCCCAGGATTTTTCGACCAGGAAAGCACCGATCCCCTTGTGACCGGCCTTCGGATCCGCCGTGGCGAATACGGTCATGTAGTCGGCTATCCCCGCGTTGGTAATCCAGAACTTTGTGCCGTTCAGGATAAAATCGTCACCGTCCGGACGGGCCTGACAGCGAATCCCCGCCACATTGGAGCCCATGGTCGGTTCCGAGGTGGCAAAACAGATGTGCTTGCCTTCCTCTAAAATCCGCCGGAAATATTCCTGTTTCAGCGGCTCATTGCTGCAGAGAAGCAAGGGCTCGAATCCCAGGGAATTGTCGAAGGCCGACGTGGCCACCCCCGGGCAGGCCGCCGCCAGTTCCTCGGAAATCAGCACACTCTCGAGAATTCCCAGCCCCTGCCCGCCATAACACGAAGGGATATCCTGGTTCAGGAAGCCCTCCTGTCGGGCCCGTTCCAAAAGGAACAGAGGGATTTCGTCAATGTCATCGTAATACCAGACCGAGGGCAGGATCTCGTTACGTGCAAACGTGCGGGCTCGTTCTCTTAGCTCCTCCTGAGCCTTCGACAGAGAAAAACTTAACATGATAACTCCTTGGCAATTAAAACCATCCGATGGAAACGCCTCTTCGTGAAAACCAAGTATAGCAACTAAAAATACTACCGGGAAAGCCTTGCGAAGGTCCCTATCCTGTGAAAATATTTAAAGGCACGCTCATCAGACGACCTTCTGCGTCAACCTTCATTCCGTAAGGAGAGTCCCTTGAAATTCCTCGCCACGTACCGTCAATGGACAACACTTAAAAAAACAGCCTTCTGGCTCGCTACCGCCGTTGTTTTCTATACTCTGATCGGATTTCTCATCGTTCCGCCGATTCTCAAGGCTGTCCTCGAAAAAAAACTGCCCCAGGTCCTCGCACGACCCGTGTCCATCGAAAAAATCCGCATGAACCCTTACGCACTCTCCCTAACGGTCGAGGGGTTCAACCTCTCGCAAAAAGAAGGGACCGGCAGCTTTGTCGCCTTCGACAGATTGTATCTCAATCTGGAGGGCCAATCCCTTTTCCGCAGAGCCCTGATTTTGAGCTCTCTGTCCCTGGAAGGTCCTTCCGTGGAATTCACTCACCGGGACGACGGTTCATTCAGCTTTTCGGACCTGCTGTCATCGCCCAAGGCAGAGACAGCTCCCCCGGAAAAAGCGTCCGAGCCGTTCCTGTTTTCCATCAACAATATCGAGATCGAAAGAGGGCACATTCTCTATCACGATCTCCCCCATAGCGAAACCCATCGCGTTGACGATCTACGCCTCGCCATCCCGACGATCTCCAACCTGCCAAGCCATATCGAGACGACCGTCCAACCCGTCTTTTCGGCAACGGTCAATGGCACTCACCTCGACCTTGCCGGCGGAAGCAAACCCTTTGCCGATTCGCGAGCCACCGAAGCAAGCATAAAAATGACGGGGATAGCCCTGCCTGAATATCTGTCATATATCCCCAACCCGACCGGACTGGTGCCGAGGTCCGCCCTCCTGGATGTGGACACCACCCTGACTTATTTTTTCAACACGGATCAGTCGTCGAAACTCAGCCTCGCCGGTACGATCCGTTTGCGTGATCTGGATGTCACGGATCTCGAGGGAAAAAGCTACCTGAGAATTCCGTCTGTGACGGTCGTGCTCGGCGATTCCAACCTCCTGGCGGGAGAAGTCCATCTTGCCGAAGTCTCCGTGGACGCCCCGGAACTGGAGATGATCCGTCAGTCGAGCGGAGACATTCTCCCTCTCTCACTGCTTTCTGCCAGGGAGAAAACCGCCGACAAGGCGGCCCCCGTTGAGCAGGAAAAATCCGCCGCTCCTTTTACGCTTTTGATCGACAAGATCCGCCTTGCCAACGGTGCCTTCGCCTTCACCGATCGGACGCTACAGAAACCGGCATCCCTCTCGTTGAATGCTCTGTCCCTCAATCTGGACCATTTCAGCACACAACCCGATTCCCAGGCCGAGATCGCCTTTTCCACACGGATCAACCAAACCGGGCAGCTCGATACCCAGGGGACTCTGGTTCTGACGCCGTTATCCCTGAAAACCGGACTGGATCTGAAAGCGCTGGCTTTGAGAGATTTTCAGTCCTACCTGTCGGCATACACCCATATTACACTCAAGGGAGGTGCGCTGAACCTGAGCGGCAACCTGGATGTCCGCCAGAAGGAAAATCACGATCTCGCCATAACCTTTAACGGTGAGACGTCTATTCCGAACCTGGCGACTGTCGACACGACCGGAGGAGACGACCTGGTTCAATGGAAAAATCTGCAACTGAAGAAAATTGCATTTTCCTTATCGCCCGTCCGCCTGGACATCGGGACAATACGTCTGGAAGACCCGAGCGCCCAGGTTCTGGTGCGTCATGATGGTTCGGTCAATCTGGCAAGCCTGGCCAAGGAAGGCGAAAAATCCGTCCCGCAGGAAACGTCATCCCGGAGCGAATCCCCGCAACCGCAG
>QKGY01000351.1 GCA_003250235.1 Desulfuromonadaceae bacterium | reverse complement strand
GGCCTTGTTTTATCGATGTTTTTAAGCGGGTTAGGATGTTGACCACTCCGTGCCCGGTGTTAGGATGTTTTCATCAGGGCACCGGAACGAGCCAGCCGGTGCCGGGAGGTGGTGATGAGACATCGGAGCGTTGGGACCGTCCTGTTGATCGGGATACTTCTGATGCCGGCAGCTGCTTTTGCCGGGCAACAGCCGCAGCAGGCACAGGCACAGGAACAGGAACAGGAACAGGAACAGGAACAGGAGCAGGAGCAGGTGACTGAACGCGTGTATGGCTGGGAGCTGATGAGCGACCAGGAGCGTCGCGAGCACCGAATGACGATGCGAAGCCTGAAAACCCAGGAAGAGCGCGAGCGATACCGGCTGGAGCATCATAAAAAGATGCAGCAGCGTGCCCGCGAGATGGGGGTCGAGTTGCCGGACGAACCCATGCCCTACGGCAAGGGGAGGGGGGCAGGCCCTCAAGGGGGCGGAAGGCAATAACGCGCACGATCGACCACGGCCATCCCTGCATATCGACAAAAGAATCGGAATTTCCCTGAATCCGATACGGTTATCCTGAGCGGGCGAAAGATCCCGGCCGTTCCCGTGTCGCGTCTCGTTTTTTTTTCGAACGGCATTCCCTGGTTTCGCTTCGCACGTTTTTTCGGCTGCGGGAGATCTTGTCCTGCCGGCCGGGGCAGCGGTTTGACGCTGCGGGGAAAAAGGACTATCTTTGACGGGCCCTGATTTCGTCCGGGCAAGTCCTCTTCCGTAGTTTTCTGGGAGTGAAATCAAAAATGAATAATCGGTTGTTGAGGTCTTTTGCCCTGGGGGGATTGGTGCTGGCCGCTCTGGTGGTCGGGGCCTGTACCCCGCCCCCTCCTTTTAAGCACCCTGTTCCCGAGCTTCCGAAAGTGGAAGTCTCCCCTCTGGCTCCCGTCACCTGGGACGATGTTGACGGATGGCAGGGTGAATCGCCGGCACCTGTCCTCAAGGTGTTTCTCGCCGGATGTAAAAGCCTTAAATGGCGCGCCGGTTGGGCCGATGCCTGTCGGGATGCGGCCGACATCGAGCCCTGGGACAATGGGGCGGCCCGGCAATTTTTCGAAAGCCATTTCCAGCCCTACGAGATCCGCAACCCGGATGGCTCGCTGACGGGCCTGATCACCGGATATTACGTTCCCGATCTGCAGGGCAGCCGGGTCAAGACCGAGCGTTTTCGCTATCCCCTGTACGCCGTCCCCGATGATCTGCTGGTCATCGATCTGAGTTCCCTCTATCCCGAACTGGGCAGTTATCGGCTGCGGGGGCGCCTGGAGGGGCGTCGAGTGGTCCCTTACTGGAGCCGCAAGGAGATCGACGGGGCCGAAAAGCCGCTGGCAGGCAAAGAAATCTTCTGGGTCGAGGATGCCGTGGAGCTGTTTTACCTGCAGATTCAGGGGTCCGGGCGGATTCACCTGGAGAACGGCAAAGAGATCCTGGTGAACTACGGCGATCAGAACGGCCATCCTTACCGCTCCATCGGCAAACTGCTTCTGCAACGAGGGGAGATGACGCGGGAGCAGATGTCCATGCAGAACATCATGGCCTGGGCCCGGCAACATCCCGACCGCGTTGCCGATCTGCTCGCCGAGAATCCCAGTTATGTCTTTTTCCGGGAACTCCCCGGAGTCGAAAGTCCACCGGGGGCCATGGGCATCCCCCTGACAGCGGGGCGCAGTCTTGCCGTGGACCCACGGGTCATTCCGCTTGGCGCTCCTGTTTTTCTGAACACCACCTGGCCGAGCGACTCGCTGCCCCTGAAGCGTCTGATGGTGGCCCAGGATACCGGCGGGGCGATCAAGGGGGCTGTTCGGGCTGACTTTTTCTGGGGGATGGGGGATGATGCGGGGTATTACGCCGGGCACATGAAACAGAGCGGACGGCTGTGGGTTCTCTTGCCGAAAGAGGTCGCGCCTCCGCCCGGATCCTAGGGCGTCAGGGCGGGAAGATCGTTGGTCGCCGCGGAGATTTCCAGGGCGATCTGCGCGGCGGTTTTTCCCTGACCCTCGATGGTCAGGTCGGCGAATTGCCGGTAGAGGGGCATCCGGCGGCGGTAGAGTTCCGACAGGGTTTCGCCCGGTGCCATAACCACCCCGCGGCTTTCCAGATCGTTGAGGCGTTCCGTCAGGGTCGCCAGGGGCAGATCCAGGAAAATCACCAGCCCCTTGCGTTTGAGGGCCGCCATGGCCTGCGCGCTGTAAACGGCCGAACCGCCGGTGGCAATGACCGTCCGGTCGACATCGAGCGCGATCAGGGTCTGGGCCTCGATCCGGCCCAGGGCCTCCATCCCTTCTGCGTTGATGATGTCCTGGAGTCTTTTTTCCTGTCGGGTCTGGATAAGTACATCCGTATCGACGAAGTCGAGCCCGAGGATTTTGGCCAGCACCACGCCGACCGTGCTTTTGCCGGCGCCAGGCATGCCGATGAGGACCAGGTTACTCCGGGTCATGAGAGGCTTTCTCCGCCCGTCGTTTCATGGAGCGGTTATAGCGTTCCTTGAGTCCGCGATTCTGCTCCAGAACGGCTTCGTCGCCGGCGTACCAGGGGGGAATGTCGTCATAGTCGGGAACCCCGTCGTCGATCAGGTAGCGCGCGTCGGGGTTTTTGGGATAACCGGCGGGAACGCCCCCCGCGCAGATGATGCGCAGGGGGGTGTCGCCATCGTTTTTCAGGGCCCGTTTCGAATGCGGATCGACCTGCACCATGTCGCCGGCCGTCAGCGGGATCATCTCGTCATCGACGAGGAGCCGCCCGCTCCCCTCAAGCACCATGTACACCTCTTCCTGCTCCCGGTGGGTATGGGTAAAGGTGTAGCCCTGTCCGGCAGGCAGGTTGATCAGTCCCAGCGCCACGCCTTTGAGTCCCAGCAGACGCCGCGGCGAGGTCAGGGGAGGGAGTTCGGACCAGTCGAAATGGGCTTTATGGTACATCGGAACACGAGACCCCGGGATTTTCGAGCGCTATTTGTCGGCGATCTGCAGAACGATCTTGCCAAAGTGCCGGTCCTCTTCCATCATGCGATGGGCTTCGACGACCTCGTCGATCGTGAAGACCTTTTCGATGATGGGCACGATGGTGCGGTCGGCAAACTTGGGCAGTGCGCGCCGGGTGAACTCGGCGACGATCTCGCCTTTTTCCGGGACGGGACGCGAGCGCAGCACGCTGCCGATGATCTGCTGGCGCTTGACCATCATCAGGGCCAGATTGAGTTCGGCCTTGATGCCGCTGATGACGCCGATGATGACCAGCTTGCCCTTGTAGCCGAGAGAGTTCATGTTCGGCGCGAGGTACTTGGCGCCAACGTGATCGAGGACGAGATCCACCCCTTTCTTGGCGGTGAATTCTTTGACCACGTCGGTGAAATCCGGGGTCTGGGTATAGTCGATGACCAGGTCGGCACCGAGTTGCTTCACCCGCTCGATCTTGTTCGGGTGGGCGGTGACGATCAGTTTGGCGTTGGGGGTCAGGGCCTTGGCCAGTTGGATGGCCGCCGTATTGACCCCGCCGCCGCCGCCGTGCAGGATGGCGGTCTGACCGTCCTGCAGGTCGCCGATCATGAAGACGTTGAGGAAGGCCGTGATGTAGGATTCGCAGACACAGGCCGCTTCGGCAAAACTCATGCTCTCGGGAATGGGCATCAGGTGACTGGCGTAAGCGACGGCGTACTCCGCGTAGCCGCCCCCGCCGACCAGGGTCATGACTTTGTCTCCCACTTTCCATCCGCTGACGCTTTTACCCAGTTCGGCAATGACCCCGGCCACTTCCAGGCCGAGAATCTCCGAATCTCCCGGGGGGGGCGGGTACTTGCCCTCACGCTGAACCAGGTCGGGGCGGTTGATGGAGGTGGCCATCACCCGGATAAGTACCTGATCATCCTTGGGAGCCGGCTTTTCGGCTTCCCCTACGCGCAGCACGTCAACGCCGCCAAACCCTTCGAGCTGAACTGCTTTCATAATCCCAGACCTCCTTTGGGGAAATATAGTGAATTTGCCATAAGCAATAAAACAGCGTGTTGATTATAAGGAATATCCGGACGGTTGCAACAAGAAATCCTG
>QKGY01000387.1 GCA_003250235.1 Desulfuromonadaceae bacterium | reverse complement strand
CCCTCACCCACCTCGAACCGCTTGTGGTAGACCTTGCATTCCCGGCTGACGATATCCAGATAACGACAGGCGATGATGGTCGGAAATATGGTTCCCGTCTCGTCCACCCATTTTTCGAAACAGCATTGGCCGCAGCGGTTGCAGAGCGCTTCCCATTCTTCTACGGGGAGCATTGCAGGACCACGGTGTTGTCCAGAACGCGTATCGAGGCCGATGCGGGGCTCATCTGACGGAGGAGGCTCCACAACAGGGGTGCGAAAGACGGAAGCCCGGCCGAAGAACTGGAGGGGATTTTAAGCATGTAAGGGCTCACTAGGCGTTCTGCGCCTTCGGGGGAGCAGCGGCCCAAGTCGAATAGCAACGTCTCGGGAAGTGTTTCGTCTTGTCGGAGCGGATGGGAGGTTGTGAGAAGAAATGGGCCAGGGCTCGTCTTCTGTATCGATTCCGGCAGGTGGGTCAGGAGGGGCTGGGCCAGGTCGGCGTTATAACTGCCTGCCGTCAGGTTCAGCTGTGGCAGGGGATCCGAGGCCGGCACGATGAAGCGGTTGACCTGAGATTTGTCAAGATCCTCCCTAGCCGATAGTGCATCGAGGATTTGAAGAAGAGAGGCAAGACCCGCCTGAGACTCGGATGTTCCGTCGGAGAGGACATAGGTGTAGAGCCCGTATCCGGGTTCAACCGCCTCCCATTGCGAGACGGCCTGCCAGACCGGAGGCCCCTGACGTTTCTGCCCCGATTCGAGAGCCTGCTGCGCCTGCATCAAGGCCATCTGCTCCTGGAGCTCCTTCAGTGTGGTCTGCAACCGTTCGATCCTCTTGCGGACTTCCGGGTCCTCAGATCCCGTTGGAACATCTTTCTTTTGCCCCAACGGGGCACATCCGAACACCCCCAAGATCAGCAAAAGCAAGGCGGCGAACAGGGCGGCACGCGAAGCGGTCATGTTTTTTTCTCCTTAAAACACAAAAACGGCCGGATCTCGAATGAGATCCGGCCGTCGCAGGATTATCGGATCAGGCGCACTCGGAGTACCCGCAAGCGTGGCAGACGCTGCAGCCCCCTTCGTGCTCGACGGGCCCGCCGCATTCGGGGCAGGCACCCCCATTGATCACGTTCTTGGTCGGGGTTTCCCCTTCGGCCAGCGTGTGCATCTGGATGGCTTTGGCCACCGCATCAGCACAACTTGTGATGCGGTTTTCTCCGAAGCCGGCCGGCTTGTGGCAGGTGATGCCGATGAGCTGTTTCACCGCTTGTCTCGCTTGCACGCCGCTGCGCCAGGCGAGAGAGACGAGGCGGCCGATGGCCTCGCATTGGGATGCGGCACACCCCCCGGCCTTGCCCATGGTGGTGAAGAGCTCGAACAGACCGTTGCCGTCTTCATTGATGGTCACGTAGAGGGGGCCGCAGCCCGTTTCCATCTGGTACGTGGCACCGCGCAGGGCACGGGGACGTTCTTTCTTGCGACTGGCCTTGAGGCTCTCCATCGGGATGGTTTCTTCGGGTTTTTTCTCTTCTTTTTTGCCCACCGAGAGCACCTGCATGTCCCGTGAACCGTCACGGTAGATGGTTACCCCCTTGCACCCCTGCTGATACGCCATGCGATAGACCTTGGCAACGTCCTCGCGGGTAGCGCTGTTCGGGAAATTGACCGTTTTGGATACGGCGTTGTCGGTATATTTCTGGAAAGCCGCCTGCATGTGAATGTGGTCTTCCGGAGTTATGTCGTGGGCCGTAACGAAAACCCGACGGACGTCCTCAGGGATTTCCTTGAAATCCTGGATCGTGCCATGCTCGGCGATTTGTTTCATGAGTTCGGGGCTGTAAAAGCCTCTTTCTCGGGCAATCTGTTCGAACAGCGGGTGAACTTCAACCAGGATATCGTTGTCGAGAACCTGGCGCACGTAGGAGACGGCGAACAGGGGTTCGATACCACTGGAGCAGTTGGCCATGATCGAGATGGTCCCTGTCGGGGCAATGGTGGTGCAGGTGGCATTGCGCAGCGGGGCTTCACCTTTTTTGTCAAAGACGCTGCCGGGAAAGTTGGGAAACGCACCGCGTTGCTCAGCAAGTTCACGTGACATCGTCCGTGACTCGTTGGTGATAAACTGCATCAGCTTCTCACCTAGAGCGATGGCTTTGGTGCTGCTGTAGGGGATGCCGAGGAGAATCAGCATGTCGGCCCAGCCCATGACGCCGAGACCGATCTTACGGTTGGCGCGGGTCATTTTCTCGATGTCCTTCAGGGGATAGGTGTTGACTTCGATCACGTTGTCGAGAAAACGGGTTGCCGAGCGGACTACGCGCCCCAGCTTGTCCCAATCTACCTCGCTGTCCTTGACCATGCGGCTGAGGTTGATGGAGCCTAGGTTGCAGGATTCGTAGGGGAGCAGAGGCTGCTCGCCACAGGGATTCGTCGCTTCGATTTCGCCGACATGGGGCGTAGGGTTGTCGCGGTTGAGGCGGTCGAGAAAGATGATGCCGGGCTCGCCATTGGTCCATGCCATTTCGATGATATGTTCGAAGACCTTGCGGGCGTCCATTTTCTTGACCGCTTCTTTGCTGCGGGGGTTGATGATGTCGTACTCTCCCCCTTTTTCCACAGCTTCCATGAATGCTTCGGTCAATCCCACGGAGATATTGAAGTTCGTCAGGACCTTCTGGTCCCTCTTGGCCATGATGAAATCCATGATATCCGGATGATCAACCCGCAGGATGCCCATGTTCGCCCCGCGACGGGTCCCGCCCTGCTTGATGGTCTCCGTGGCGGCGTCGAATACTTTCATGAAGGAAAGCGGGCCGGAAGAGACCCCTTTGGTCGAGAGCACGACATCGTTGGCCGGACGGATGCGGGAGAAGGAGAAACCGGTTCCGCCGCCGCTTTTATGGATCAACGCCGTTTGCTTGATGGCCTCGAAAATACTTTCCATCGAATCGCCTACCGGCAGAACAAAACAGGCGGAAAGCTGCCCCAGCTCCCTTCCGGCATTCATCAAGGTCGGAGAATTGGGAAGAAAATCGAGGGACGTCATCAGGTCGTAGAACTCCTGAGCCAACTTTTTGGCCTGAACGCCTGATTTGAGTTTGGTCTCGGCAGAGGCGATCGATTCCGCTACCCGATGAAACATATCGACGGGAGTTTCCAGAACCTTTCCTTCGCTGTCCCTTTTCAGGTAACGGCGCTCCAGTACGGTAACGGCATTCTTAGACAGGGCCAGTTCGGTTGTGGCAGGTGCTTTTTCCATGAAACGGTTTCCTTTTGGCAGTAAATGGGATCAGAACACAGCTCAGAGCGGCGGGATGAAAAGAAAGAAACAAGTCCTCTGTAGCCATATATTGTGTGGGTGCTTTGATATATTCCACAAGATATCGTGGTTGTCAAGGGATGATCTTAAAAAAATACCGTTGTGGTCATCATTGTTTTTTGTCTTTTCGAAACACCCGTTTCGGACTTATGACAGATAAAACGGCAGCCGATCTTGAGTTTCCGTGAGGTTGCAACTTTTTTCTTTACTCTTGTGTGTAGTATGGTAAAACGATGTTTTATATAACCGAAATCAAGGGGGTGTCATGATCGGGAAGGAAGGAGACGGGGAAAAAGCGCTTATTCAGGAGCGTTATCTTCAAGATCTTTTCAAGGCGGCACAGTTGTCCACGTCCCCTCAGGAGCTGGATGCCATCCTGGCTAGGCTACTGGGCGTCGGCATGGATATTCTTGCCATGCCGGCCGGTAGCATCGCCGTCTATCGTGAAGAAACGCGACAACTGGTTTTGCGTGCTCACCGGGGATTAAGTGCCGGCTTTGTGGCCCGGGATACTTGGGAAGTGGAAGAGGGCGGGGTTACCCAGCGTATCCTTCAGCGTGGCGAAGCCTTTATTATTGAAGACACCCAGAAGACCTTTTCCGTGACACCCTGGCCTTTGGAAAAGGAAGGAATTCGTTCCCTGGTGGCCACGCCGTTGAAGTGCCGCAACAAGGTTGTGGGAATCTTCTACCTGGACGATTTCGTCCCGAGGCGGTTTAAGGAAAACCATATCCGCCTCCTGTCTATTCTGGGCGGTTTTGCCGCCTTATGCATCGATAACGC
>QKGY01000141.1 GCA_003250235.1 Desulfuromonadaceae bacterium | reverse complement strand
AAAAACCTGAATAAATCCTGGTGAAAGAACTTGAACCAAACCCCCGCCGGGCGTATTTTCACAAGGCGACGTCACGAGGAAACGGCCAATTTCCGTTATTGTCTTGAAGCGCCTAAATTCACGGCTATTGCTTCCAATGCCGTACGATCTCTTCCCCGCAATCACGTGCTGCAACGCAACCCATGAGGCCCATTTATGACCGAGACACCCCATACCATCTATTTGAAAGATTACAGCCCTCCGGTTTTTCTGGTCGATGCTACCGACCTGCACTTTACTCTCGGCGATGACACCACGGTTGTCACCGCCACTTTGAAGCTTCGTCGCAACCCTTCGGCGTCAAACACGAATGAGCCGCTGGTGCTGATGGGACGAAAGTTGACGCTTAAGGAGCTGAGCCTTGACGGGAAACCCCTGTCTCCAGAAGCGTACACGATCGACGAGGAGACCCTGACGATCCGGGAGGTCCCTGATTCCTGCGAACTGCGGGTGGTCACGGAAATCCACCCCCGCGACAACACGTCGCTGGAAGGATTGTATCTCTCCAGCGGCAACTTCTGCACCCAGTGCGAAGCCCAGGGGTTTCGCAAGATCACCTACTATCCGGACCGCCCCGACGTCATGGCCCCTTTCACGACCACGATTGTGGCGGACAAGAAAAAGTACCCGGTCCTGCTCTCCAACGGCAACCGGATAGCCGCCGGGGATCTGGAGAACGGTCTTCACTTTGCCCGCTGGCAGGACCCGCACAAAAAGCCTTCCTATCTTTTCGCCCTGGTGGCCGGGAACCTGGTGAAGATCGAAGACCGCTTCGTTACCCGCTCCGGCCGCCCCGTCACCCTGCAGATCTTCGTGGAACCGCGAAACGCCGAAAAGTGCGAGCACGCCATGCGATCCCTCAAAAAGGCCATGACCTGGGACGAGGAGGTCTTCGGCCTGGAATACGACCTGGATATCTACATGATCGTCGCGGTCGACGATTTCAACATGGGGGCCATGGAGAACAAGGGCCTCAACGTCTTCAATTCCAAATACGTTCTGGCGCTGCCGGAAACCGCGACGGATGCCGACTACCAGGGCATCGAAGGGGTCATCGGCCACGAATATTTCCACAACTGGACCGGAAACCGCGTCACCTGCCGGGACTGGTTTCAGCTCAGCCTCAAGGAAGGGCTGACGGTTTTCCGCGACCAGGAGTTCTCCGCCGACATGACCTCCCGCCCGGTCAAGCGGATTGAGGAAGTTCGTATTCTGCGTAACGCCCAGTTCCCCGAAGATGCCGGGCCCATGGCCCACCCGGTGAGACCCGAATCCTACGTGGAGATCAACAACTTCTACACCACCACGGTCTACAACAAAGGGGCCGAGGTCATCCGCATGTACCAGACCCTGCTCGGCCGGCAGGGCTTCCGCAAAGGCATGGACCTGTACATCAGCCGACACGACGGCCAGGCCGTCACCACCGATGACTTTCTCGCCGCCATGGCCGATGCCAGCGGCATCGACCTCGGGCAGTTCCGCCTCTGGTACAGTCAGGCCGGAACCCCGGAAGTTCAGGTGACGACGGCGTTCGATCCCGGCAAGAAGATTTTCACGCTGCGTTGCCGGCAGAGCTGCCCCCCGACGCCGGGGCAACCGAGCAAAAAACCCTTTCACATTCCGCTGGCCCTTGCCCTGCTGGACAAGAACGGCAACGAGCTGCCCTTGCGCCTGGAAGGTGAAGACGCCGCCGCAACAGCAACCACGCGGGTGCTCAGCCTGAGAGAAGCGGAGGAAACCTTCCGCTTTGCCGGGCTCGCGGAAGAACCGATCCCGTCGCTGCTGAGGAATTTTTCCGCGCCGGTCAAGCTGGCTATTCAACTCTCCGACAAGGACCTGGCGTTTCTCATGGCCTGCGACACCGACCCCTTCAACCGCTGGGAGGCGGGGCAGCAGTTGGCCACCCGGGTTCTTCTGCAGATGACCCAGGCGTATCAGCAAGGCCAGGAGATGAGCGCTTCGACGGTCTTCTGCGAAGCCTTCGGCAAAACCCTCAGAGACGAATCGGCAGATCCGGCGCTGCTTTCCCTGGCGCTGACTCTGCCCACGGAAACCTACCTCGCCGAGCAGGTGACCGTGGTCGATCCCCAGGCCATTCACGCCGCTCGCCAGGGGCTTCGCCTGCTGCTCGCGAAGCAATGGAAATCGGAACTGATCCGGGTCTACCATCGCAACACCGACGCGGAGGCATACAGCATCGATCCCGTTGCCATCGGCCGACGCAGCCTCAAGAACACCTGCCTGGCCTATCTGATGACCCTCGAGGAGGATGAGAGCACCCGGCTGTGTTTGCAGCAGTTCGAGCAGGGGGACAACATGACGGACGTCATCGCCGCCCTGGGCGCTCTGGTTCACAGCAGCAGGCCGGAGAGACAGGCGCCGCTGGACGCCTTTTACGCCACGTGGAAGGATGATCCCCTGGTCGTGGACAAATGGCTGACCCTGCAGGCGACGGCCGATCGTCCGGACACCCTGGAGCAGGTCCGCGGCCTGATGACCCATCCGGCGTTTTCCATCAAGAACCCCAACAAGGTGCGTGCGCTCATCGGCGCGTTCTGCCATGCCAACCCACCCGCCTTCCACAAGGCGGATGGCAGCGGCTACCGGTTCGTCGCTGAGCAGATCCTGACCCTCGACCCTCTCAACCCCCAGGTGGCAGCGCGTCTGGCCGGTGCCCTGAGTCGCTGGCGCAAATTTGATCCGGCCCGTCAGGATCTCATAAAAATCGAGTTGCAGCGTCTTCAGGCCTTCCCGGGACTGTCCCGGGATGTGTACGAGATCGTCAGCAAAAGCCTGCAGTAATGTTTCCATAATACGAAAGACTCGAGGAATCACGTATGAAACCTGTCGTCATCATCGGTTGCGGAGATATCGGCCTGCGGGTCGCCCGCCTGTACAGAGACAAGGGAGCTTCCATCAGCGGCATGGTTCGCGAGGACGAAAAGGCGCAGCACCTCACCTCTCTGGGCATCTCGCCCCTCGTGGCCAATTTGGATGATCCGGAATCGTTGACCCATTTGCCCCTTAACGGAGCCCAGGTCTTCTATTTCGCCCCTCCTCCGGGGGGCGGTTTCAGCGACCCCCGCATGCGCCGTCTTCTCGAAAGCATTCCTGCGGGTCAGGAACCCGCAAAGATCGTCTATATCAGCACAAGCGGGGTCTACGGAGACTGCGGCGATGCCATCGTCACCGAGCAGACCCCCGCCAACCCGCAGACTTCACGGGCAAGAAGGCGCTTTGACGCCGAAAACACCCTGCTCGGCTGGGGAAAGGACCGGGGTGTCGCCGCGGTTATTTTGCGGGTAACGGGCATTTACGGCCCGGGCCGACTTCCGGTGGCCCGCCTCACCGAAGGACACCCTCTGTTGCGTGAAGAGGAATGCAAGCCGACCAATCGCATTCACGCCGAGGATCTGGCCAGGGTTTGCGTGGCTGCGATGGAAAAGGCCGAGGCCGGAGAGATTTTTAACGTCTGTGATGGCCAGGGTGGCACCATGACCCAGTACTTCCTCGCTGTGGCCGACGCGCTCGGGTTGCCTCACCCTCAGCAGATTTCCCTGGAGGAGGCCCGGAAGGTCATGGCACCGCTTATGATTTCTTACCTGACGGAGTCGCGGCGCATGGACAACCGCAAGATGCTGACCCGCCTCGGCATCACCCTGAAGTACCCGACGTTGGAGCAGGGGCTTAAAGCCAGCCTGAGCGAGGACTGATCCCATGCCGGTATGCCGGTTCACTCTCGGACTCAGTCGTGAGCAGTTCCTGCTCTATTACCAGGGGGCCGTTCGACAGATCCAGGTAATGACCGACGAGAGGAAAACCGTGCGTTTTCCGGCCGGGCGTCTGCGCCCTTTTCTCACGCCGCAGGGGATTCACGGCCGTTTTGCTCTTCACTACGACGCGCAGGGACGGTTTGTCACCCTCGAAAGGATCGGAGAGATGAAACCCTGAAGATCAACGTCTCGGACTAAGCTCCCGGTTCTGTTCCTGAAAGCGTGGCTCAGTCTCCCCCTCAAATCCGACATCCCGCGAATCATTGCTCAAAACAATTTCGTCCATAAAAGACGAGAGGGGAAGGTTTCCCTTCCCCTCTCGGGTACTGCTTGTTCTCAGAATCTGCCTTATTCCGCGACCACCGTTTCATGGGTGGAGGG
>QKGY01000288.1 GCA_003250235.1 Desulfuromonadaceae bacterium | reverse complement strand
AGATTTGAATCAAACAACACAAAAAAGGATCAGACTCGATATACAACCTTTCAACTAACGGCATCACCATGGGTGTCAACCTGTTTAGTTTTCGCCCCCATAGCATTATTCTTCTTGAGGTGACCATGCTCGGCGCCGTTTGCTGGTCACGTAAGAAAAGTGAGTCGTTTAAGAAGACCGGTCCGGCCGAGACCTGCAGAAATCCTCCGGACGGAAAGCCTCTGCTCGATAACCACAAATCCACTTATCACGTCCACTTTCCGTGGATAAGAGCGACATTGAAATGACCACATCTACAAACTATGCCATTCAATATATCCCCCCGTCCATTCTCCGGTGTGGTTACTATGAATTCCTCCTTATATACACTGATGATGAAATGGAATTGTCGTTTCATGGTTTTGGGAGCGGACATGAAAGTGGTGGGGTCTTACACTTTCCAACACACGAGCAATGGGATCTTAAGTACCACAAATGGAAAGACAGGCGCGAAAGCGTTAAATCAAATATCATCGAATACGCAAAAACCATTTATGATTTGTCTTTCTTGGCGGATTTTTTACTTGATGAAAACCGCATAATAAATATCTCTCGCTCTTTAGAAGAAGCAAAGGAAGAAGATCAACCCCTTTCGCCAGATGAAATTGCGTCTTTTACAAAGCATGTGGACGATGGGATGTTGGCTGCTCAAAAAATACTGTCCGTACGCCAATCAACTTCTATTTCAAAAATCGGGTTGCTTATTTCAGCGGTAGCCCTAATTTTATATATGGTTCTTCGTTAGGTCTAATCAAGGAAAAGGGCACAAGGGTCAGGCCTACAAATTTCAAAAATTGAATTCTGCAGACCTGACCCTTATCTTTTTTTGCTGAAAAACGGAGAAGCCCACCTCACCGGTTCTCGTTGATCCACTCCAGAAGCGAATTGTAGAGCGGCAGGCGGACATCCTCGTCGGGACCCACGCAGTCGTCATCGACCGTCAGGCCCCCTCCCAGGGTCAGCAACCCTCGCATGAAATAACCGAACGGGGTCCAGACCCGCACCTCGCTAGAAAAGAGAATATCCACCGTCTCCGGGTCGAGGACGGTCAACCGGTACCAGATTTCCCCCCTGCGGATGCATCGAAACCGGACCAGCAGATACGGCTTGTAGGCCTTTGCCAGCGCCTGGTAGTCGGCCCACGAGTCGAAAGCAACGGGCTCCGGCAGCAGATGCCGCGCGGCCACGAAATCGGAGAGGTCATCAAGGCCGACCACCTCGTCGAAGTAGCCGAGCGCTTTCAGTTGCCCGACCTCGTCCACGATCATGCGGCAATCCGGGGGTGTAATGATCGCCAACCCCTTGTAGCGCGCCAGCGGCACCTGTTTGGCCACGAGGACAACCGCCTCCCTGTCGATCTTCACCGGGTCGAACTGTCCGTTCGCATTGAGATCCACCACCGGATGCTGCGGCCCACAACCTGCCACCGACAGCATCAGCGCGGTGAAGAATACCGCCATGTACAGCGTCATCTTCATCCGAATGGGCAAGGAGATGATGTGAAAACGATTATCGCGCATAGGTTCCTTTCTTCGGCGTACCATTGCCGGCTTTGTAAATCCCCCAAGTATCAGGCTTCGCCAAATGAACGATATCTATTTTCCCCCGCTTTTTTTAACGTGCAACCGCTTTTTTTCATCCCGTTGACCCGACTGCGAAGGCCCCGTCCTCAACAATCGGCACACGTCCAATAAAAAGAGAGAGAAACAGAGATATCCGAATCGCACCACCTGTCCCTATTTAACACTCAAGAGATTTAATCATATATTTTCATTACCTTTTTTGGCAGAATGACTCATCCGGCCGTGCCGAGGCACGCCACACGGACAGGGGATGAAATCCGTCAGAAAAACCTAAGCCTGCGATCAGAAAGACAAAAACTATCGTCATGGTATAGTTAGATGGCATTTAAACCTCCAGAGTGGGATCGCGCATGAAGGCAGGCCAAAAACGCAAGAAGGAAAAAACGGCAAAGACGGAAAAACCGGCGCCCAAAAGCGAAGAGAACGCTGAGCTGACATTGCAGCCCTTTCATATCGTCGGCGTCGGAGCATCGGCCGGTGGGGTCGAGGCGCTGAGGGAGTTCCTGAAAGGCGTTCCTGCCGATTCCGGCATGGCCTTCGTCCTCATCCTTCATCTCAGTCCGGGGCAGAAGAGCATGCTTTCCGACCTCCTGGCCCAGTGCACCACCATGGACGTGCATCTGGCCGAAGAAGGGATGATGGTCGAACCGGACCAGGTTTACGTCATCCCCCCCAACGCCGACCTGCACATCGGCGGCGGCCGGCTGAGCCTCGCCGAACCTCTCATGACCCGAGGGTTCCGCCAACCCATCGATCATTTTTTCCGTTCCCTGGCCGAGGATCAGGGAGAGAACGCCATCGGCGTCATCCTCTCTGGAACCGGGTCCGACGGAACTCTGGGGGTTAAGGCGATCAAGGCCCAAGGGGGGCTCGTGGTGGTGCAGGACGAAGAAAGCGCCCGATACCCCGGGATGCCCCACAGCGCCATAGAAACGGGGATGGCGGACCTGATCCTCCCGCTGGAAGAGATCCCCAAACGCCTCGTCGAATACGCCGACCGCTCCATCCTCATCCGCAAGAGGCAAAGACCCCGGGAGATTCAGCAGGAGATATCCGACGTCCTGCCGCAGATCTTTCAGGTTATCCGCGGCCAGTCGGGACACGACTTCAGCAACTACAAAATCAACACCGTCGTTCGACGCATCGCCCGCCGCATGGCGGTCAACGGCCTCGAATCCCCTGCCGACTACCTCCGTATGCTCAAGGAGAACCCCGGGGAGATCAAGGCCCTGTTCCAGGATCTACTGATCAGCGTCACCCAGTTCTTCCGCGACCCGGAAGCCTTCGAAGTCCTGGAGGAGAAAGTCATTGCCCTTCTGGTGCGCGACCATGAGGGGGAAGAACCGCTCAAGGTGTGGATTCCCGGGTGCGCCACCGGCGAGGAAGCCTACTCCGTGGCCATACTCTTCCAGGAGAAGCTCAACGAATACGGCCGACAGAACCTCAAGGTGCAGATCTTCGCTACCGATCTGGACGAGGTGTCTATCGATTTCGCCCGCCAGGGACGCTTTCCGGAAAACATCACCGCCGACATCTCCTCCGAACGCCTCGGAAGCTATTTCCGCAAGGTGGACAACGTCTATCAGGTGATCGCCCCCGTGCGAGAGATGATCATCTTCTCGCCGCACAACCTGACCCGCAATCCCCCCTTCTCCCGGCTCGACCTTATCTGCTGCCGGAACCTGCTCATTTACCTCGACGCCGAAATGCAGAAGAAGATCCTCCCCCTGTTCCATTACGCCCTGAAACCCGAAGGGTTTCTCTTCCTCGGCACTTCGGAGACGGTGGGCGCCTTGGGCAGCCTCTTTGACACCCTCGACAAGAAATGGAAGATCTACCGCCGCCGCGAATCGGCACAGCCCGTCGCCATCGATTTCCCCCTTAAGCCGGCCGCGCACATCTTTCCGAAGGAGAAGGTCGGGCATCCGATCCCTCCCCTGGAAACGCAGGTGGCTGCCCTGGCCGAGAGAGCCCTGCTGAGCCGCTACTCGCCGCCATCCGTGGTGATCAACGAGAAGTTCGAAGCGGTCCATTTTTCCACCCGGACCTCCCGCTACCTCGAGCCCCCGGTGGGCGAACCGACCATGAATATTCTCAAGATGGCCCGGGAGGACCTCCGCCCAGCCCTGCGGGCGGCGGTGCGCAAAGCCCTCACCCGCAAAGAGGTCAACATCTACCAGGATCTCCGGGTGAAGGTCAACGGGGAGACCGATACCATCAACCTCGTGGTCGAGCCCTATCCGAGCCAGGGACTGGCCCTGGTGATCTTTGAACCGGTCCTCCCCTCTTCCGGTAGCGCACCCTCCGCGGAAATTCCACCGACTTCCATGAGACGGGAAGACCAGGAGGGGATCATCCGGCAGCTCGAGGAGGATCTGCGCATCACCTCGGAGCAGCTTCAAGCGACCATCGAAGAACTCGAAACCTCCAACGAGGAGCTCAAGTCCTCCAACGAAGAGCTCATGTCAATGAACGAGGAACTGCAGTCGACCAACGAGGAAGT
>QKGY01000433.1 GCA_003250235.1 Desulfuromonadaceae bacterium | reverse complement strand
GCTACGCCTTCAGCAACACCCTCGGACTCTCTCTGTTGACGGCCGGATCGATCCGCTACCGGCTGTATTCGGCCTGGGGGCTTGCCACAGAGGAGATCGCCCAACTGGTCGTCTTCACCGTCCTGACCTTCTGGCTGGGTATTTTCACCGTGGGCGGCATCGTTTTCATCGCCGAGTCGCAGGCGATCCCGGCCATGAGTCATCTGGCGATCCCATCGATCAGGCCGCTGGGACTGATTTTTGCCCTGCTGGTTGCCGGCTACCTGCTGGGCGTTTTCCTTCGCAGGAAACCCCTTCGCTTTCGCAGCTGGGAGTTGCCCCTCCCCTCACGACGCCTGGCTTTTTCCCAGTTGCTGGTCGGTTCCGTTGACTGGGCCCTCGCCAGCAGTGTCCTTTTCGTCCTGCTTCCACAACAGTCCGGGCTCTCTTTTCTCCAGTTCCTGGAAATCTTCCTGCTGGCCCAGGTCGTGGCGCTGATAAGCCATGTTCCGGGCGGACTGGGAGTGTTCGAGTCGATGATCCTGCTGTCGGCGCCGAACATCCCGGCCGATGCCTTGCTCGGTTCCTTGCTCATTTACCGTGGCATCTACTACCTGCTGCCTCTGACTCTCGCGGCCCTACTGCTCGGCGGCAATGAACTGCTGCAAAAAAAAGCGGCGCTCGGACACGCGGTGCGCCTGGTGGGACGCTGGGGAAGCGTCATGGCCCCCCAACTGCTGGCGGCGACCACCCTGGTCAGCGGCACGGTCCTGCTCATTTCCGGTGCCACGCCGGCGATTTCCGCGCGACTGCACTGGCTGGCGAAAATCCTCCCCCTGCCGGTGATCGAGCTGTCGCATTTCCTCGGCAGCCTGGTCGGTGTCTGTCTGCTGTTTCTGGCGCGCGGTCTGCAGCGCCGACTTGACGCCGCCTATGTCTTCACCGTGGCTCTGCTCGGCATCGGCAGCCTGCTGTCACTGCTCAAAGGCGCGGACTACGAAGAAGCTTTGCTGCTGGGGCTGATGATGGGGATCCTGCTCCCCTTCCGCAGGCACTTTTACCGCCGGGCCTCGTTGTTCAGCGAGGCCTTCAGTCCGGGCTGGAGCGCCATGATCCTGCTGGTGCTGATCTGCTCGACCTGGCTTGGGATCTTCGCCTACAAGCATGTCGACTACAGCAACGAGCTCTGGTGGCAATTCGCCCTCCACAGCGATGCGCCAAGGTTTCTGCGTGCCGCCGTCGGTGCGATGGCCCTGCTGCTGGCTTTTGCCGCCGCAAGGCTTCTGCGCACGGCCTCCAGGGATCCGGGCCAAACGGGGCCCGAAGAGCTGGAAAAGGCGAGGCGGATTATCGGCCGCTCTCCAACCGCGTCCGCCAACCTCGCCCTGCTCGGCGACAAGTCTCTGCTCTTCGACGAGCAAAACCAAGGCTTCGTCATGTACGGGGTACAGGGAAGCTCCTGGATTGCCATGGGGGATCCGATCGGGCCGCCGGAAGTGGCTGCGGAGATGGTCTGGTCCTACCGGGCCCTGGTGGAGCGGCACGACGGCCAGACGGTTTTTTATGAGGTCGGCAAAGACATGCTGCCGATTTACCTGGATATGGGATTGACCCTCTACAAGATCGGCGAAACGGCGCGGGTGCCGCTGAGCGAATTCTCCCTGGAGGGCTCCCAACGCAGCGGCCTGCGTTACACGCACCGCCGCCTCGTCAAGGACGGGTGCACCTTCGACGTGGTTCCCGCCGAAGAAGTCCCGGCACTGCTGCCAACTCTGCGCCATATTTCCGACCTCTGGCTGAAAGACAAGAACACCCGGGAAAAGGGCTTTTCCCTCGGGCGTTTCGACGAGAGCTACCTGAGCCATTTTCCCGTCGCCGTGATCCGGTACCAGGGAGAGATTGTCGCCTTCGCCAACCTGTGGTGCGCCGCAGAGAGAAACGAGCTGTCCCTCGACCTGATGCGCTTCAGCCAGCAGGCCCCGCGCAATGTCATGGACTTTCTGTTTATCAGCCTGATGCTGTGGGGACGGGAACAGGGCTACCAGTCCTTCGACCTCGGCATGGCGCCGCTCTCCGGGCTGGAGAACCGCCCCTTTGCCCCGCTCTGGAACAGGATCGGCGCGGTCATTTTCCAGCATGGCGAGCATTTTTACAATTTCGAGGGTTTGCGCGAATACAAAGCCAAATTCGGTCCGCTCTGGGAGCCCCGTTATCTTGCGGCCCCCGGCGGGTTCACCCTGCCGCGCATCCTGGTGCATATCGCCACCCTCATTTCGGGAGGCATCAAGGGGGTTGTGATGAAATGACCCCTGGAGCACACCGGATCCGCCTTTTATCCGCAAGGCTCCCTGCATGACAGCAACGGCAGAGCAAAAAAACGGAGGCGGAGTATCCGCGTGATGGCGGGAACGTGCTACCCTTAAGGCGTGCGACCGACGGTTGTTTTATTAGGATACATTGGCAAAAGGAGATATCCACGATGCAAGGGTCTTTCAGAAAAGTCCTGGTCCGGTTCATTCCCCTGCTCACGATACTGCTATGCACTTCAGCCGCCACGGCCGGAGCGCCCCCGGAGGATCACGCCACCGCGGCCGAGGTCCGTCAGGAGGTCGACGCGGCCCTCAAGGCGATCGCCAGCTATTCGGCCGGGCAACGCGATGCGGCGCTGGCCAAAGCGAAAGACGCGTTGCAGAAAACCGATACCCGGATCGAGCAACTGCAACGGGAGATCGATCAGAACTGGCAGGACATGAGCGAAGAGGCCCGAAAGCAGGCCCGCGAAACGTTACGAACCCTGCAGAAACAACGCATTGAAATCGCCGAATGGTACGGCGAACTGAAGAGCAGTTCGGCCAATGCATGGGATGAGATCAAAGCCGGTTTTGCGAAGAGCTATGAGGATCTTGAGACCGCGCTGGAGAAGGCACGGCAAAAATTCTGAGTGAGCGGCACTCCGAGCGTTTTGACACAAAAAATGAGAGTATCTGGCTCCGATTCACGGTGAATGGCTGACGACTGTGGCAGCCTTGCCGGGTTCTTCCTTTCGGCGCTCTCTCCGGCGGCGGTTTTTATGAAGACCCTGATCCTCCTTTCCGGCATCGCCCTGACTGCAGGCCTTGTGGCGGTCGTGACCCTGGCGCTGCCCGTTCCCCGCAACTTCGTGCACTACCTGTGGTGGAAAGCGACTGCGTCCGGGGTCGCGCTGAAGGGGCATATCCGCTCCGGAGATTCCGATATCCATTACCGCAGCTACGGCAGCGGTCCGCCGCTCCTCCTGTTGCATGGCGGTTTGAGCCACAGTCTGAGCTGGTTCTCCCAGGTTCCCTGGCTGGTGGATGCCGGCCGGCAGGTCATCCTGGTGGACAGCCGCGGCCATGGCGAATCCTCGCTCGGCCATGGCGCATTGAGCTACCGGCTGCTCGCCGCCGACACAATCCGGGTTCTCGATCAGCTCGACGTGAAGCGTACCGACGTGATCGGCTGGAGCGATGGCGCCAACACCGCGCTGCTGCTGGCCCGCTACTGGCCTCAACGCGTCGGCAAGATCGTCGCCATCAGCGGCAACTCGGACCCGTCCGGCCTGACCCCGGAGGCGCGCGCCGACAACGAGACCCAAAGCAGCGGGGTGGGCTACTGGTTCAGACGCTGGTGGACCGGCGCAGGAGAGCGGTTTTCCGAACTGGAAAAGCGGGTGAAACGGCTGTGGCGCAACAGTCCCAGACTACAACCGGCCGATTTGCAGGCGATAACGGCCCCCACCCTGGTCATCGTCGGGGAGCACGACCAGATCACCCTCGATCATGCCAGGCGAATGGCAGACCTGCTGCCCCACGGCACCCTGGCGGTCATCCCGGGCGGAGGGCATGCGACGCCCATTACCCAGGCGCAGCAGGTCAACGCGCTGATCGGCAATTTCCTGGGGATTCCCCTGACCACGTTCGTCAGTCGCCCATGAAGCGCCCCTGCGCAGAGACCGGCGTCAGGTTGCGACAAAGCGTCCGCGCTCGGGCAACGTCCGGTACAGGGCGAGCGCGTCGCGCAATACGGCAATCGCTTCGGCCTTCCCCTCGAAGTCTTCAACCAGAACTTCCTTGTTCTCCAGGGTCTTGTAATCCTCGAAAAAACGCCGGATCTCCACCAGCGTGTAATGCGGAAGTTCCGTGTACGCGAAATAATCGGCGAAGGCCGGATCGTGGACGCTCACGGCAATGAGCTTGTCGTCGAGCCCTTTCTCGTCGCGCATGCGCATCAGCCCAATCGCCCGCGCTTCGACGATGGTCAGGGGATGGACGGGTTCCTGACAAAGCACCAGCACATCGAGAGGGTCCCCGTCGTCGCAGAAGGTGCGGGGAACAAAGCCGTAATTGGCCGGATAGTGGATGGCGCCATGCAGAACCCTGTCGAGACGCAGCAGCCCGGTCTCCTTGTCCAGCTCGTACTTGTTCTTGCCCCCCCTGGGGATCTCGATAACCGCGGGGAACGAGGTTTCAATGTCTGCGACGTCGATCGCAACAGCGTGCCAAGGATTCATGGGGTTCCTTTCCTGAAAACTGCCGATAGTCTGCTTAACCACCTGAGAATAAGTAAAAGTAAAAACGGATCTTGACAGGATGCAAGCCCCGGGGCTTGCATCCCCTTTGGCGGGGAACACGATTGACGGTTTCCGGGCAGTCCGCGTCGCGACGGTTGTGTCTTGGTCCGGCAGGAAGAACAGGAGCAGAAAAAAGAGAACCGGCAATGGATGCCGGATAGAGAGAAGAACCGGAGGGAGGCTAGGCCATGCTGAAGAAAAAAACAAAAGGCTGCAAGATCAAATCTTTGCAGCCTTTTGTTCGTTGTATGGTTCCCCGGCAATCAGAACGGGATGTCGTCGTCGGGATTGAACGGCGGATCGGCGAAATCCTCGTAGGCCGGAGCGCCTCCGGACGGAGCCGGCTGCGACGAGCGGCCGCCGGAACGGGGAGCCCCCCCGTTGCGCTGGCCGTAGCCGCCGCCACCGCCGCCTTCCTCGTTGGCGCGGCCCAGCATCTGCATCTGGTCGGCGACGATCTCGGTGATGTAGCGTTTGTTGCCGTCACGGTCGTCGTAGGAGCGGGTCTGGATCTTGCCTTCGATATACACCTGCTTGCCTTTGTGCAGGTATTTTCCGCAGATCTCCGCAAGCTGCCGCCAGGCAACGATGTTGTGCCACTCGGTTTTTTCCTGCGTCTGGCCGTCCCGGTCCCTGAAGCGCTCGGTGGTCGCGATGGTGAAGTTGGCCACGGCCGCCCCCGAAGGGGTATAACGCAACTCGGGGTCTTTGCCGAGGTTGCCGACGAGAATGACTTTGTTGACTGACATGAGCACGCCTCCGCTAGATGAAAATAGGGCGAGTTTACCGGAAATCCCGGGGGGTGTAAAGTCCTTTGCCGAAAAAGGTTTGACTCGCCGCGGCCAACTTTCGTAAACTCACCTATTCCATAAGTTACGGAGAGTTAACGCATGTTTCGCTCATTTTTCGCCTGGATCATCTTCATCCCCTGGACGCTGTTCGTCATCGTCACGGGGGTTCCTCTCTCTTTCATCAGTCCCGACTGGCTGCACGCCTACGCCAGGATCTGGGCCCGTTTCGGACTGGCCCTGATCGGCGCCCGCCTTCAGCTCGAAGGGATCGACAACATCCCCAAGGACCGTCCCGTCATCTTCATGCCCAACCACCAGAGCAACGTGGACATCCTGGCGCTGTTCGCCGGCATCCCCGTGCAGTTCCGCTGGATGGCCAAGGAGGAGCTGTTCCGCATCCCCCTGTTCGGCTACGCCATGGCCCGCACCGGCTATATCGCCATCGACCGCTCAGACCGGCGCAAAGCCGCCCGCAGCGTAAGCGTGGCGGCCCGGCGCATTGCCGCCGGCACTTCGGTGGTCATCTTTCCGGAAGGCACCCGTACCGAGGACGGCAACCTGCTGCCTTTCAAGAAGGGGGGATTTCTGCTGGCCCTCTCCGCTCAGACCCCCATAATCCCCGTCGCTATCTCCGGCAGCCGGGAGATCATGCCGAAAAGCAGCTTCCGCTTCCGCCGCGGCGACATCCGCATCACCTTTCTCCCCGAAGTTCCCACCGAAGGCCTGCCGACGGCCGCGCGCGAAGCCCTCATCGCGCGGGTGCGACAACCGATCGCCCAGAGCCTCGGGGTGAGTGACGAGGATCCCGCGGCATGAGCCTCACCGACCCCCTGCATCCCGACGCCCTTCGCCTCCTCCCCCTGGGAGGGCTGGGAGAGATCGGCCTCAACATGATGGCCCTGGAATGCCGCGGGGACATCCTGATCATCGACTGCGGCCTGATGTTCCCCGAAGCCTACATGATGGGGATCGACCTGGTGATCCCCGACATCACCCCCTTGCGGGAGCGCGTTGGCGATATCCGCGGCCTGGTGTTGACCCACGGGCACGAAGACCATATCGGCGCCATCCCCTTTCTGCTGGAGAGCCTCGGCAATCCGCCGATCTTCGGCACCGCCCTGACCCTGGGTCTGCTGCAGAACAAACTGGAGGAGCACCATCTGCAGGAAAGAGCGTCCCTCAACCGCATCGCCCCCCGCGAGGAATTCGCGCTCGGCTGTTTCCGCATCGAACCCTTTCGCGCCGCCCATTCCATCGTCGACGGCGTAGGCCTGGCCATCCGCAGCCCGGCGGGCCTGGCCATCCATACCGGGGACTTCAAACTGGACCAGACCCCCGTGGACGGACAACCCACCGACCTGGGCCGGCTCGCCGCTTACGGCGAGGAGGGGGTGCTGCTGCTGATGTCCGACTCGACCAACGTCGAAAAGGCGGGCTACACCCTCTCCGAGCTAACCGTGGGCAACGCCCTGGCGGAGATCATCCCCCGCTGCCCGGGAAAGATCCTGGTGGCGACCTTTTCGTCCAATATCCACCGCATCCAGCAGGTGGCCGATGCGGCGGTAGCCGCGGGGCGCAGCATTCTGGTCAGCGGCCGCAGCATGGTGGCCAACATCGCCATCGCCCGCCAGCTTGGCTATCTGAAGCTCCCCGACGATATTCTGCTCGACCCCGGCCAGGCCCGCGACCTGCCGCCGGAGAAGCTGCTCATCATCACCACGGGCAGCCAGGGCGAGCCGCTGAGCGCCCTCTCCCGCATCGCCATGGACGACCACAAGCAGATCCAGCTTGAGCCCGGCGACACCGTCATTCTCTCGTCAAAGTTCATTCCCGGCAACGAAAAGGCCATCAGCGAGGTCATCAACCACCTGTACCGCCGGGGGGCCGAGGTCTTTTACGAAAAGACCAGCGAGGTGCACGTCTCCGGTCACGCCAGCCAGGAGGAACTCAAGCTGGTGCTGTCCCTGACCCGTCCGCGCTACTTCGTCCCCGTACACGGCGAGTACCGGCACCTGGTCAAGCACGCGCAGCTGGCGCAGACCATGGGGATCGCGGCCCAGAACACCCTGGTGCTGGAGAACGGCATCCCCTTGGCCCTCTCCCGCAACGGCGCGACCGTTGAGGAACGTGTCGAAACCGGCCGGGTCTTTGTCGACGGCAAGGGGGTCGGGGACGTGGGGGTGATGGAACTGCGCGACCGCAGCCACCTGGCCCACCACGGCCTGGTCGTGGTGCTGCTGGCGCTCAACCAGGCCAGCGGACGCATTCTCTACGGCCCCGAACTGTTCACCAAAGGGTTCGTCCCGGAAGAGGAGAGTCGTCTTTATCTGGAGGAGGCCGCCCAGGCCGTCAGCACCATGCTGGCCGAGCACAACCTGGAAGTCATCACCGACTGGGAAGAACTGAGAGTGGAAGTGCGCAAAACCCTGCGCCGCTTCTTCAACAAGACCATCCAGCGCCGGCCGCTCATCCTGCCGATGATTCTGGAACTCTGACGGGGACAGGGGCCTGCACGCCGGCCCCAAATAATCTTCCTGTCCCCAAAAGGCAAAATGCCTTATAGTGAAGCGCGAAGGACAAACCTATGACATTGCTTCAGGCCGTTTTTCTCGGATTCATCCAGGGCCTTACCGAATTTCTTCCCGTGTCGTCGTCGGGGCATCTGGCGATCGCCCAGCATTACCTGCCGGGGTTCAGCCAGCCCGGCGTCCTGTTCGATGTGATGCTGCATGTCGGCACCATGGTTGCGGTACTGATCTATTTCCGCAGGGAACTGGTCCTGCTGGCGGTCTCGCCGTTCCGTCGCACCGAGGAAGCAGCCCTCTACCGGCGTCTGCTGCTTCTGCTGATTCTCGCTTCGGTGCCGACAGCGGTGATCGGCCTGCTCTTCAAGGACTTTTTCGAGGGACTGTTCGACAACATCCCCCTTGTCAGCCTCATGCTGCTGGTAACCGGAACCCTGCTTTTTGTCTCCGAGCGGTTCCGCAGGGCCGGTCGCACCGAAGGGGCCTTGCGCGTCTCGGACGCCCTGGTCGTCGGCACGGTGCAGGGAATGGCCATCGTCCCCGGCATCTCCCGGTCCGGATCGACCATCGCCGCCCTGCTGCTCAAAGGGGTCGAAGGGGAAACCGCCGCCCGTTTCTCCTTCCTGCTGGCGCTGCCGGCGGTTTTCGGTGCGGCGCTGCTGTCCCTTCGCCACCTGACCGACGTCGCCACGGCGCAGGTTCCCGTGTATCTGGGCGGCGCCGCGACGGCCTTTATCACCGGGCTTCTCTCGATCCATTTCCTGATGGCCGTCATCCGCAGGAAACGGCTGTTTTACTTCGCCCTCTACTGCTGGGGCGTTGGCGGACTGTTTTTTTTCCTCTCCCTCTAACGAGGTCGACAGAACATGAGTACCGATACCAAGATTCTTTTTCGCGAACACCTCAAGAAGGAGATCGCCGGCTTCTTCTGGCTGGCGGCCGGGGTCTTTCTGACCCTGTGCCTGATCTCCTTCGACGGCCGCGATCCTTCCTTCAACAACAACCTGCACCCCGGCATCATCCGCAACTACGGCGGGGTGGTTGGAGCTCACCTGGCCGACCTGCTGCTGCAGGCGTTCGGACTGGTCTCGCTGCTGCTGCCGCTGGCCTGCTTCCTGTTCGCCTGGCGTCTGTTCAAGTTCCGCGACGTCAAGGTCCGCTTTTACAAGGGAACGGCCCTGCTCATCCTGATGCTGTCGCTGTGCGGGCTGATCTCCCTGCGCGTCTCGAAGATCACCTTTTTCGGCCAGCCCATCAACGAAGCGGGAGGCGCGGTGGGACGCATCCTGACCGACACCCTGGCGGGCTATCTCAACCCGGTGGGGGCCGCCATCTTCCTTGTCGTCTTCTTCCTGGTGTCCCTGATGCTGTCCGCCCGTTTCTCCATGGTGCTCTTTCTCGAAGGAATCCTGGAGCGCCTGGGGAACTACCTGATCAAGCGCCGGGAAAAACGTCAGGCCCAGAAAGAACTCAAGGCGACCCAAACCCGCGAGAGGATCGACTCGGCCCCCATCATCTCGCCGCCGGCTGCCAAACCGCTCGAGCCGCCCAAACCGGTGAAGAAAAAACAGAAAGAGGTCAAAGAGAGTCCTCAGGAGGCCTTCGAGTTTCTGGAGCCCACGGGCACCTACCACAGGCCCCCCCTCTCCCTGCTCGATCATGAGGGCGAGGCGCCCCGCCCGGTCGACAAAGAGGCGCTCATGATGAACGCCCGCATCCTCGAGACCAAACTCAAGGACTTCAACGTCGACGGCGAGGTCGTAGAGGTCAAGCCGGGCCCCGTGGTCACCATGTACGAGTTCGCTCCGGCCCCCGGCGTCAAGGTCAACAAGATCGCCGGACTCTCCGACGACCTCACCATGGCGCTCAAGGCCCTGTCGATCCGCATCGTCGCCCCCATCCCCGGCCGCGGCGTCGTCGGCATCGAGATCCCCAACAAGGAGCGCGAGACGGTCTACCTCAAGGAGATCATCGACTCCGAGGAATTCCAGAAATCCGGGGGGCGGCTCCCCATGGCGCTGGGCAAGGACATCTTCGGCCGCACCGTGGTGGGCGATCTGGCCAAGATGCCTCACCTGCTGGTGGCCGGCTCCACCGGCAGCGGCAAGTCGGTGTCGATCAACACCATGATCCTCTCCCTGCTCTACCGTGCCACCCCCGAAGACGTGCGCATCATCATGGTCGATCCCAAGATGCTCGAACTCTCCATCTACGAGGGGATTCCGCATCTGCTCCTGCCCGTGGTGACCAATCCCAAGAAGGCGGCCCTGGCCCTGGCCTGGGCGGTACGCGAGATGGAGCGCCGCTACAAGCTCATGTCCGACAAGGGGGTGCGCAACATCGACGGATACAACAAGAAGATCGCCAAGGAGGAGCGGGACAAGGAACTGCTCAAGAGCCAGGGCAAGCTGGTGGTGGAGACCGTCGACCCCGACGAGGAGGCCCTGCCGGAAATCGAACTGGTCGAGGGCGAAGAGCTCGATCACGGCCATCTTCCCTACATCGTGGTCATCGTCGACGAACTGGCCGACCTGATGATGGTAGCCGGACGGGAGATCGAGGAGTCGGTGGCCCGCCTGGCGCAGATGGCCCGCGCCTCGGGCATCCATCTCATCCTGGCTACCCAGCGCCCCAGCGTCGACGTCATCACCGGCCTGATCAAGGCCAACTTCCCGACGCGTATTTCCTTCAAGGTCTTCTCCCGCATCGACTCGCGCACCATCCTCGACTCCATGGGGGCGGAGACGCTTCTGGGGATGGGGGACATGCTCTTCCTGCCCCCCGGAACCGGGGCGCTGCAAAGGGTACACGGCGCCTTCGTCTCCGAGCTGGAGGTGCAGCGGGTGGTCGATTTCATGAAGAAGCAGGGCACGCCCGAATACGACAAATCGATCCTCGAAGCCCCGCCCTCTTCCGAGGGAGGGAGCAGCGAGGACGACGACGGCTACGACGAGAAGTGGGACGAGGCCCTGGCCATGGTGGCCGAATCCCGACAGGCGTCCATCTCCATGCTGCAGCGCCGCCTTCGGGTCGGCTACAACCGGGCGGCCCGCATGATCGAGAAGATGGAGCAGGAAGGGATCGTCGGCCCCTCCGACGGCACCAGCAAACCGCGCGAGGTCTTCGTCAACAAGATCGGCTTCTGATCGCCCTCCCCAGTTTCCGCACAGGCGGGGCCTCCCGGGTCCCGCCTGCACACAAAAAAAATCCCCCAAAAGGGTTGCCAGCCGCGCCAATCGCACTACACTTCCCGTAAAAGCTTTCGTTCGCCACCTCTCTTTTTCGCAGGTGCGTATGGACAGCCGCTATTCTCACAGCGATCGCCTGCAGACGCTTGGCCGCCGGGGAACCCTCGGGGAGAAGCTCAAACGCATTCACGAGGCCATGCACCCCGCCTATCCCCTTGTGGACCGTATCGCCGTCGTCCTTTACGACCCGGATGCCCGCCTCCTTCAGACCTTTCTGCACAGCGGCGACGACGACCCCCTCCCCCATTACGAAGCGCTCCTGGAGGAGGTCCCCTCGCTGCAGGCCATCCTGAAAGACGGACGACCGCGCCTCATCCCGGACATCCGGTTGTGGCGGAAGGGAGAACCCGGGGAATACACCCTGCGGATCCTGGGGGCGGGTTATCGCGCCAGCTACACCGTTCCTGTCTATTTCAACGACAACTTCACCGGTTTCGTATTTTTCGACTCCCGCACACCCGACGGGTTCGCCTTCGGGACACTCGACGGCCTCGACACCTTCGCCCACCTCATCGGTACCGTGGTGATGACCGATCTCAATGCCGTACAGGCCATGCTCGGCGCCCTGAAAACCGCCACCCAGATGATCCACTTCCATGACCCGGAAACGGGCAAGCACCTGCAGCGCATGAGCGCCTTCTCGCGCCTCATCGCCCGGGAGCTGGCCCGCTCGGGCAAATACCCGCTCGAGGATGAATGGATCGAGCGCATGCAGGTCTTCGCCCCGTTGCACGACATCGGCAAGATCGCCATTCCCGACCGCATCCTGCTCAAACCGGGCCGTCTCGACCCGCTGGAGCAGGAGATGATGCGTACCCACGCCGTCAAGGGACGTCAGATCATCGACGCCATGATCAAGGCGTTCGACTTCGAATCCTTCTCGCACATCAACATCCTGCGTCACATCGCCGAATACCATCACGAGTGCCTGGACGGCAGCGGCTACCCCTGGGGGCTGCGGCGCGACGAGATCCCGGTGGAGGCCCGCATCATCTCGGTGGCGGACATCTTCGATGCCCTCACCCATGAACGCCCCTACAAGACCGCCTGGAACATGGACAAAGCCTTCTCTTATATCACCGAACTGTCCGGCACCAAGCTCGACGGCGACTGTGTGGAGGCTCTGGTCAGCCACCGGGAGGAAGTCGACCGCATCCAGGCGGCGTTCGCGGAATAAACAAATATTTCCTGCTCGGCGGATCTCCCGTCCCTTTCGATCCCCGCAATTTTCTTCCTTTGAAAACCCCCGGTAAGTTGCTATGCTTTACCGTCCGAAGTTTGTATTTTCAGGTAAGGTCCCTTCGCCGTGAATCCAGAACATCTCAAAGCCCTGCTGAGCGCTATTCGCGACAACACCCTCTCCATCGACGAGGGGATGGCGAAACTGCGCACCCTGCCTTTCGAAGACGTGGGGATCGCCCAGATCGACCATCACCGCGAACTGCGCCAGGGCACCCCGGAGATCATCCTCGGTGAGCGAAAGACGGTCGAGCAGCTCCTCACCATCGTAGAAAAGATGGTCGAGAAAGGAAGCAATATCCTGGTCACCCGTCTTGCGGCCGAGAAGGCCGAGCCGCTACGTGCCGCCTTCCCCGCAGCGGAGTATGACGCGCTGGCGCGCACCTTCACCCTGGTCCAGAAAGAACTTCCGACGGCCGGGCGAGGCACCGTGCTCATCGTCTGTGCCGGGACCTCCGACCTTCCGGTAGCCCGCGAGGCGAGCGTTACCGCCCGCATGCTGGGCAACGCCGTCGAGGAGCTGGTCGACGTGGGGGTTGCCGGCATCCACCGGCTGCTCGCCCGCACCGACCAGTTGCACCGGGCCGCCGTCATCATCGTCGTCGCCGGCATGGAGGGGGCCCTGCCTTCGGTGATCGGCGGATTGGTGTCGGCACCGGTCATCGCCGTCCCCACGTCGGTCGGCTATGGGGCCGCGTTCGGCGGCGTGGCGGCGCTGCTCGGCATGCTCAACTCCTGTGCCAGCGGGGTCACCGTGGTCAATATCGACAACGGCTTCGGGGCGGCGTTTGCCGCCAGCCGCATCAATCGGAACCCATGAAAACGACGATCCTTTACCTTGACAGTTTCTCCGGCATCTCCGGAGACATGTTTCTGGGCCTGCTGGTCGATCTCGGCGTTGCGCCGGAGCGGTTGCGCGAGGAGCTGGCCAAAATCCCGCTGCACGGCTACCGCCTCGAAGTGAGCCGTCAGGGTCGCAAGGGGATCGCCGGCACCAAAGTCGACGTCGTCTGCGAGCCTCAGCACCACCACCGCACCTGGACCGACATCGACCGCATGCTGGCGCAGAGCGCCCTCTCCCCGGCCGTGATCGACCTGGCCCGCAGGATTTTCCTGCGCATCGGCCAGGCCGAAGCGAAGGTGCACGGCATCGCCCTCGAGAAGGTCCACTTCCATGAGGTCGGCGCCGTGGATTCCATCGTCGACGTGGTCGGTGCCGCCATCGGCCTGGAGATGTTGCAGGCCGATGAAATCCTCTGCGCCCCGCTCCCCCTCAACCAGGGACGCGTCGCCTGCGCGCACGGGGACATCCCCTTGCCGGCGCCGGCCACCCTGGAAATCCTCCGGGGACTGCCGGTGGTCAACGGACGCAGCGACAAGGAGCTGGTCACCCCGACCGGCGCCGCCATCGCCGCGGAGATCGCCCGCTTCGCCGAGCTGCCCGACATGACGGTGCGGCAGGTCGGCTACGGCGTCGGCAGCCGCGACCTGGACGACCGCCCAAACCTGCTGAGGGGTCTGCTCGGCGAACGCTCTGCCGACATCTCCCGGGAACGCGACCGGGTCTGCGTCCTGGAAAGTCACCTGGACGACGCCAACCCCGAGTGGCTCGGCGCCCTGATGGAGCGACTGCTCACCGCCGGCGCCCTGGACGCCGCCTTCGCCCCGCTGCAGATGAAGAAAAACAGACCCGGCGTGCGCATCACCGTGATCGCGCCCGTGGAGCGTGAAGAGGAGTTCGCCTCCCTGCTGCTGCGGGAGAGCAGCGCCTCGGGTGTACGCAGCCAGGCGGTACGCCGCTTCAAGCTCCACCGCGAGTCGCGCACCCTGACCACCACGCTCGGACCGGCCGAGGTCAAGCTCTTCACCGACGGGGGAAGGTTGCTGCGGGTCACCCCCGAGTTCGAAAGCTGCCGGCAACTGGCCGAACGCAGCGGGCGCCCCCTCCCCGAGGTCTACCGCGTCGTGGAGCGGGCCGCCGAAACCCTTTTCACCAACGAGGACTGATTTTTCCGTGCGACGTTTTGTGCTTTTCTTATCCAGCAACGCCGGACTCGGCTACGCCCCCTTCGCCTCGGGGACAGTGGGAACCCTGGCCGGAATTCCGGCCTTCTGGCTGATGGCGCCCCTGCCGCCCGCTCTCTACGCGCTGACCTGGACCGCCCTGCTCTTTCTCTCCTTCTGGGCCGCCGGTGCCGCCGGCAAAATTTACGGCGTCGCCGACGACGGACGCATCGTCATCGACGAGCTGGTCGGGTACCTGGCCACCGTGGCCTTTCTGCCCTTCTCCTGGAGCGCGGCCATCTTCGGCTTCCTGCTGTTCCGGTTCTTCGACATCAGCAAAATCCCGCCGGCGTCCTGGTTCGACCGGAAGATGAAGAACGGCTTCGGCGTGGTCCTCGACGACGTGGTCGCCGGCGTGTACGGCGCCCTGGCCTTGCGCATCGGCCTTTACGTGATAAACACCTTTTTCAGGGGGTAGTCCGCATGGCGATCAAGATTTCCGTACTGGCCATCGGCGATGAACTGCTCAGCGGCGAGCTGGCGGACACCAACACACTGCATATCGCCCGAATTCTCGGCAGGCACGGCTACAGCCTGCGGGAATCGCTGTGCGTCGGCGACAACGAAATGGACATCGAGGAGGCCTTGCTCGACCTGTCGGGCAAGCGGGATGTGGTACTGGTGACCGGCGGTCTCGGACCGACGGCCGACGACATCACCGCCCGGGTGGCCGCCCGCACCTTCAAACGCCGCCTGATGCTCAACGAAACGGCCCTGGAGCAGATCCGCGACCATTTCGCCCGTCTCGGCGCCGAGATGCACCCCCGCAACGAAAAGCAGGCCCTGCTGCCGCAAAAGGCGACCCTGATCCCCAACCCGAAGGGCACCGCTCCGGGCTTCATCC
>QKGY01000105.1 GCA_003250235.1 Desulfuromonadaceae bacterium | reverse complement strand
CCCCCACAGACCAAGGAAGGAGACGTCCATGGCAATCCGCAAAATTTTCAAAGTTCTCAAGAGCATACCGACCATTGAGGGCGCAGGCGTTCATCTCAAGCGGGCCTTCGGCTATTCCCAGCTGCCGCTGTTCGACCCCTTTCTCATGCTCGACGACTTTCACACCAGCCGCCCCGAGGAGTATCTGGCGGGGTTTCCCTGGCATCCGCACCGGGGGATCGAAACGATCACCTATATCCTCGAAGGGGTGGTGGAGCACGGCGACAGCATGGGCAACAAAGGGGTCATAGGCGCCGGGGACGTACAGTGGATGACGGCGGGCAGCGGCATCATCCACCAGGAGATGCCACAGAGAAGCCCTTCGGGCGCCATGTGGGGCTTTCAGTTCTGGGCCAACCTGCCGGCAAGCCAGAAGATGATGCCCCCCAGGTATCGGGATGTGCCCGCCGCCACCATTCCCGAGGTCGTCACCGACGCGGGCATTCGCGTCAAGGTGGTGAGCGGCACCTTTAACGGGGTCCCCGGTCCGGTGCGGGACATCGTCATCGACCCCGAGCTGATGGACGTGAGCATACCGGCCGGCGGCGTTTTCGAGCACCCGGTCAAAAAGGGGCACACGGTGATCGCCTACGTGCTCGACGGCAACGGATACTTTGACGAAAGACGGGATCCCTATTCCTTTGACTTCGCCGGCAGCGGCTGGCTCGATCTGGAGCGGTCCTGCTCGTTTGACGCGGAAACGGTGGTCCTCTACGCCCGTGAGGGCGAGAGCATCCGCGTGGTGGCCGGTGACCCGGGGGTCCGATTTCTGTTGTTGAGCGGGCATCCCCTGAACGAGCCGATCGCCTGGCAGGGGCCGATCGTCATGAACACCCGGGAGGAGTTACGCGTCGCCTTCGAGGAATTTCACAACGGTACGTTCATCAAGGCCGATAAGGCATAAGCGGGAGGGAAAACGGAAAAGGGCCACCTCCTTTGGGGAGTGGCCCTTTTCCGCCTGATTTATTTTTTGGATTTCTTTTTGTCTTTTTTGTCGGACTTTTTCTTCTTGTCCTTTTTTTTGCCGTCCTTCTTCTCTTTCTCGTTTTTGCTTTTGGCTTTTTCCTTTTTCCCCTTGCCCTTCTTTTTCTCCTTGCCGTCCTTGTCTTTTTTCTTCGTGAGCGGCTTCGGCGATTCCGGAGCCTGGAGAGGCACGCCGGCCGTTTCGGCACCGACGAGAGTTTCCGCCGACGCGATCACGCGCGTCGCCCGAACGGTATCAAACCCCCAGACCGCCGCAACACGGGAGACCGGCGCCGCGGCGAGAGCCTCGGCCGATTCGATCCCCGCGTCCCTCAGAAGAGCCGCGCTGGCCGGCCCGATCCCCTTGACATCTTCAAGCACATAAGCCACGGAGTTCCTCCTCTCCACTCTGACGTCCCTTACTGCAATCGTCCCTCGTCGCCCTCAAGGTGAACCCGCCCCGAGAGCAATCCCATCAACAGATGTTCCATCGGCGCGATGTTTTCGGAAGGGAAGGAATTCGCCGCGTCAACGGCCGCATGCGAAACCCTTCGGGCCAGCTCTTCCAGATTGCAGTCCTTGTGTCGCCCGGCCTCCATGACGGCCCCGACAACGGCCTCGGCGACCGCATAAAAATCATGCTTGTCCAGCAGCGCGCACAGGATGGCCGAACGAACCACCGTGCTCCCCCCGGAGAAAAAATGACCGCCGGATTGACCGATCCCCTCCAACAGGCCGAGAGAGAGATGCCTGGCCGCTTTTTTCTCCGGCCAGCCCACCTCTCGCGCCGCGCTGAGCCCTCCGGAGAAGACCGCATCACAGACCTTTTTACCATCGGTCGTGAGATTGTCCTCCCTGGAGAAAAAGCGGAGAAATGCGTCTCGGGCAATCTGTTGATACAGGATTTTCTTTTGTATCCCTTCCGCAACGCCGGCCTGAATTTGTCCATAAACCTCGTATTTTAAAGCGGCTTCCGTTTCATGCTGTGCGGTGAATGTCATAAAGAACCTCCCGGGCAAGTCCCTCGATCCGCTCGTTCCCTGCCAACCGGAGATCCCGATGACAGAGAGCTTTTTTAAGAACTTTATGGAGAAGATGTTAGGAAAATGTTTGGGCGGGTGTTTTTTTGAAAAAAATTAAAGCGGGCACACCTTCGAGGCGTCATGAACATTCCTTAAGCAAAGCTGCGCACCCTGCCCTCGGTCGGTTACCACTCGGCCGAGACGCGTCGGCATGAAACGCACAAGGCCCGCCTCCCGAAAGGGGCGGGCCTTGTGCTTGGCTCAAAAGCAGCCGCCGCAAACAGCCTTTTTTAAGGAGTCACAGCGACTCCAGGTACGCTTTCAAGGCCACGGCGTTGTTGTGCTGTTCATCCCGTGCCCCGAACACCAGGGTCACGAGCCCTTTGCCGGCCCGGTCCTGTAACTCCCGGACGAGTTCGGGGCGGCTCTTCAGTTCTTCGAAATAACGCGCCCTGAATTCATCCCATTTTTCGGGGTCATGCCCGAACCACGTGCACAGCGCCCCGCTGGGAGCAATCTCTCTCAGCCAGACCGTGAGCTGCAACGTCTCCTTGCTCATCCCCCGGGGCCAGAACCGGTCAACCAGGATCCGCTCTCCGTCCTCTGCCGAGGGGGTCTCGTACGCTCTCTTGATCTTCAGCATCGTCCTACCCAATACCCGAAGCTCCTTTGTCGCCGGTCATTTCCCGAATCATCGCAAACAGTTTCTTGAAATCGACGGGCTTGGCCAGATAAGCGTCCATATCCGCGTCCAGGCATCGCTGTTCGTCGCGGGCATAGGCATGGGCAGTGAGGGCGACAATCGGGATGTGCGTTCCCTCTTCCTGCGCCCGAATGGCGCGCGCCGCCTCGAAGCCGTCCATCTGCGGCATCTGCACGTCCATCAGGATCATGTCATACGTCCCTTTGGCCCACATCTCCACGGCCATTTTGCCGTTGTTGGCCATATCGAAGTCGATGCCGGCCCGCCGCAGAACCAGCTCCATCAACTTCTGCAGAGAGAAGTCGTCCTCGGCAACCAGCAAACGGGGTGACGGCTTTCCGGCTGCCTTGAATCCCAGCGAGGGATCCGTCGACTTGGATGCCGGTTCTTCAGGCATCTCCGCCGCCTCCTTCAGAGGAAGCACCACCCGAAAAACACTCCCTTCCCCCGGATCGCTGCTGTAGGAGATGCGTCCCCCCATCCGCATCACCATCTCGCGGCTGATGGCCAGCCCAAGCCCCGCGCCGCCGAAACGCCGGGAGTTGGAATTGTCCACCTGGCTGAACGGGGTGAAAAGAATATGCTGGTCGCTTTCGGGGATTCCCATGCCGGTATCCCGGACTTCGAACCGGACCTCCAGGCGGTCATCGTGCGGGTTTCCGGCGTCGATCCGCAGGCTCACACCGCCCCTGTCGGTAAATTTCATGGCGTTGCCCACCAGGTTGACCAGCACCTGGCGAATTCTCCCCTCGTCGCCATCCAGGACCTCGGGGGTCTGCGCAGAGACATCCAGCGACAGACCGATCCCTTTACGCTGGGCCTCGAGATCGAACAGATCGAGAACACCCTTCGCCAGGTCCTTGACGCGAAACGGGTGTTCGACGAAGGCGATGACACCGGCCTCGATGCGCGAAAAGTCGAGAATGTCGTTGAGGATGCGCAGCAGAGAATGAGCCGACTTTCGAACCGACTGCAGATGCTCGCGCTGCTCGGCGGGAACATCTCCCTGAAGGGCAAAATCGAGCATTCCCAGGATGCTGGTCATCGGCGTGCGGAGTTCATGGCTCATATTGGCCAGGAACTGTCCTTTGGCCCGGGTCGCCAATTCGGCCCCCTCCTTGGCCTTCAGCAACTCGGTCTGCGTCCGTTGACGCGCCATGGCAATAGCGACATGGTCCGCCACGACCCGCATCAGAGACAGGTCCTCGTTGGAGAACCGGGGTCGGGTCGTGGTCCCGAAGGACAGGGTGCCGAGAACTCTCCCCTGCACCATCAAAGGATGACAGGCAAAGGCCTGAACCCCGGAGTCCATCAGCATCTCGGCACGGGGGTCCCCGATATTCGGCAGGTCTTCAATTACGATGCGGCAGGCATCCCGGGCGGCGCACCCGCACACCGCCACCCCGTAAT
>QKGY01000125.1 GCA_003250235.1 Desulfuromonadaceae bacterium | reverse complement strand
CCTCGCCCAGGGCGACGGTGCGGGCTGAAGCCGCCATGACCTCGGCCAGCGCCGAACGGCCGGACATCTCGCCGACATCCTGGGAGAAGTAGCCGATCACCGTCTTCTTGGAGCAGGATATCTCACCGCTGTCCGCATCCTCTTCGCCGGTGATCAGGCGAAAAAGGGTGGTCTTGCCGGCGCCGTTGGGGCCGACCAGGCCGCTGCGGGTCGCGTTCTGAAACAGGATCTGGGTCCCGTGCTGTTTGTTGATATTGGTCAGATGAATCATCCATCAAGCTCCCGTACAAAAGTCCCGCCTTGTTAGCACGACAGCCCCCCTAACCGCAAGCCAAATCGACGAAAATCCCTTCCGGGAGGCTAGCGGAACCTCCCACGATGAACCCTGTCTCATCGTAAAACCGTTTGAACCCGCAGCGGTCTTCGTGGCAAGATTAAAAGAGAAGGGCCAAGGAGGACGACATGACGGAGGAAAACGGAAAGCATTCCGGCTGGGTCGAGGGGCTGATCCGGGATTTCTGGGCCTGCAGCGAAACGAACACCCTGGGGGAGTCCTGCCCCGAGAAGGCCTGGGACGAGCCGATCGTCGGGTATTCCCGCGGCAGCGACCCCTTCTACGTGCAAATCAAAAACGACCTCGGCCCCTTCTTCTGGACACCGCAGGAGGCCTTCGCCCTGGCTTTTCCCGAAAGCGCCGTGCCGGCCGAGGACCTGACGGTCATCACCTGGGTGCTCCCCCAGACCGAAGCAACCCGCACGGAGCAGCGGCGGGAAACCCTGTACGCCTCGGGCCGCTGGGCCCGGGCCCGGTTTCATGGAGAACGCTTCAACGTGGCGCTGCGCCAGTACCTGGCCCGTACTCTGACGGAAAACGGCTTTGCCGCGGCGGCGCCCGAGCGGCTCCCCGAGTTCGGCTACCGCCGTTCGGAACGCTTCGGTCTGGCCTCCAACTGGTCGGAGCGCCATGCCGCCTTTGTCGCCGGGCTGGGCACCTTCGGGCTCAGCGACGGCCTGATCACCCCGCGGGGCAAAGCGGTACGCGTCGGCAGCGTCGTCGCCCGCATCGCCATCGCGCCGTCCCCCCGGCCTTACGAACATCACCAGCAGTGGTGCCTGTGGCATGCCAAGCAGGTCTGCGGGGTCTGCATGCGCCGCTGCCCGGCCGGGGCCATTACCGAAAAGGGGCATGACAAGGACCGTTGCCACGACTACATCCGCCAGGTCACCGCTCCGCACGCCCGGCAGAGCTACGGGGTCGAAGCGACCCCCTGCGGCCTCTGTCAGGTCGCCGTGCCGTGCGAGGCCCGAAACCCCGTGCGGACCTGATCCGCCCGAAAAGGACCGGCGCCCGGAAAAGCGCCTTATTCTCTGTTATGCTGTTCCTGTCAGCCGGACAAAGTGCCGCAGGAGGAACACCGATCAAAGGAGAACGACCATGTCCAAAGCCATCCGCATTCATCAGACCGGCGGTCCCGAATTCATGCTCTGGGAAGATGTCACCGTGGGCGATCCGGGACCGGGAGAGGTCAAACTGCGCCAGACCGCCGTCGGCCTCAATTTCATCGATGTCTATCACCGCACCGGGCTCTACCCGTTGCCCCAGCTTCCAGCCACCCTCGGCATGGAGGGGGCCGGCATCGTCGACAAGGTGGGCGAAGGGGTCCGTGACCTCGCCCCGGGGGACCGCGTGGCCTATGCCGGACCTCCGGTGGGCGCCTACGCCGAGGAGCGCCTGATTCCCGCCCACCGGCTGGTCAAGCTGCCGGAGGGGATCAGCGAGAAGCAGGCAGCCGCCATGATGCTGCAGGGGATGACGGCCCAGTACCTGCTGCGCCGCACCTACCGGGTGCAACCGGGGGATGCCATCCTCTTTCATGCTGCCGCGGGCGGCGTGGGCCTGATCGCCTGTCAGTGGGCCAAGCACCTGGGGGCCACGGTGATCGGTACCGTTGGCAACCCGGCCAAGGCCGATCTGGCGAAGGCCCATGGCTGCGATTTCCCCATCCTGTACCGGGAAGAGAATTTCGTCGAAAGGGTGAAGGAGATCACCCAGGGCAAGGGGGTTGCCGCCGTCTACGACTCCGTTGGAAAGGACACCTTCCTCGGCTCTCTCGACTGCCTGCGCCCCATGGGCATCCTGGTGAGCTTCGGCCAGTCCTCGGGCCCGATCAGCTCTTTCGATCCGGGGTTGCTGGCGGCCAAGGGCTCGCTCTTTCTCACCCGTCCGTCGCTCATGACCTATACCGCCGCCCGCGAAGACCTGCTGGCCTCGGCCAACGAGTTGTTCGAGGTGGTGCTCAAAGGCGTGGTGAAAATCGAGGTCAACCAGACCTATCCCCTGAGCGAAGCGGCCGAGGCGCATCGCGACTTGGAAGCCCGCAAGACCACCGGCTCCACCGTGCTGCTGCCCTGAGGTCCGCTTGGGCAATCCGAATCCGACGCATCAAGAGGTGGTCCTCTACGACAGGGGGCTACGGAAATGGCTTCACTTCCGTAGCCCCCTGCAGGTTCTTGAGGTCCGCGACCCCGCCGATATCCGGCCGACCTTACGCTCTCTGGAGGCCGAGGTGGAGAACCGGGGGCTCTGGGCGGCCGGTTTTCTCAGTTACGAAGCGTCCCGGGCTTTCGATCCGGCCTGCGTCACCCTGCCGGAGACCGACTTCCCCCTGTTGTGGTTCGGACTTTACGAAAAACCTGACATCATCGATCTGCCGCCGACGACCGGAGACCTTCGCCGCCCGCACTGGTCCCCCGCAATCACCCTACAATCCTTTACCGAAAATATTCGTGCCATCAAAGACCATATCGCCCGGGGCGAATCCTACCAGGTCAACGTCACCTTCCCCCTGCACGCCGATTTCCAGCAGGATCCCTGGCCCTTCTTCCGGCACCTCGTTCACGGGCAGAAAGCCGGTTATGCCGCCTATATCGATACGGGACGCTGGGCCGTCTGTTCGGCTTCCCCCGAGCTCTTCTTTGAACGAAACGGTCGGCACGTCCTGACACGGCCGATGAAAGGCACCGCGCCGCGGGGCCGGACGCTTTGCGAGGACAGAATCCAGGCGGAAACCTTGTGCAGCTCGGAAAAAAACCGGGCCGAGAATCTGATGATTCTCGACATGATCCGCAACGACCTCGGCCGGCTCGGCTCCGCCGTTCAGGTACCCGAGCTGTTCGCCCTGGAGAAATACCCCACGGTCTGGCAGATGACCTCGAGCGCCGAAGTCCACACCGAAGCATCGCTGGAGAGCCTCTTTACGGCTCTTTTTCCCTGCGCCTCCATCACCGGTGCGCCCAAATACCGTACCATGGACATTATCGCCGCCCTTGAGAGGCGACCGCGGCGTCTGTACACCGGGACGATCGGCATGATCGCCCCGGGTCGCCGCGCCCGCTTCAGTGTAGCCATTCGCACGGCGGTTATCGACAAGGCAGAGGGTATCGGCGAGTACGGCGTCGGAGCCGGCATCACCTGGAATTCTGATGCCGAGGAGGAATACCGCGAATGCTTGCAGAAGGCCCGTATCCTTGAACGCGCCATGCCTCCCTTCTCTTTACTGGAGACCCTGTTGTGGACACCGGAGAAAGGATATTCCCTGCTGCAGGAACACCTGGAAAGAATGGCTTCGTCCGCCGCCTATTTCGATCGTCCCTGGGACAAGGACGAAATCCTCAACGCCCTTGAGCGATGCGCCGCCGGTTTGCCCGCGCACCCCCACAAGGTCCGCCTGCTCCTCAACGAAAACGGTTCCCCGGCGTGTCAGCCCTCGCCACTTCCCGCTCGGACAGAGGGCCCTGTCCGCCTGGGGCTGGCTCGCACCCCGGTCGACCCGGGCAACCCCTTCCTGTACCACAAGACAACTTTTCGCGACCTCTACGAGCAGGCTCGCAACCAACGCCCCGACTGCGACGACGTGCTGTTATGGAACCGCCGCGGAGAAGTCACCGAAACCTGCATCGCCAACCTGGTGGTGGAACGGGACGGTGAGCTTGTCACCCCCGCACTCGACGGCGGACTGCTTCCCGGAACCTTCCGCCAGCACCTGCTGGCGAAGGGGGAAATCCGCGAATCCGTCCTCACTCGCGAGGACCTCCACCACAGCAACCAACTCTTCGTGGTCAATTCCGTGCGGGGATGGCAAAAGGCCATCCTCATTCCCTGACACGATCCGCCATTGCCCGTACGGCACGGGACTGGTATGCTGAAACATCACCCTTCGCTCCGGGGGAATTCATGCTCCTGTTCGTACTGACCTTTCTCGCCATCTACACCGCCATGCACGCCCTGGTCTTCTGGGGGATACATCCCCTTCTGGCCGGTCACCCGGCGCTGCCGGGGCTCTCCTGGGTGTGGATGGGGGC
>QKGY01000426.1 GCA_003250235.1 Desulfuromonadaceae bacterium | reverse complement strand
CCCCTTCGCCACCCGGCCGATATTCCCCCGCGGGGCGTCGGCAACCTGGTGCCGGGTGAGGGTGACAACCGCGAGCACATTGAACAGGGCCGTCATGACCGCCAGGTAGATGGAGGCGGTTTTCAGCACGCCATCGCCAAAGGCACTCAGGCAGAAGGCCAGGCCGATGATTCCCATGTTGCCGCGGAAGGCTCCCTGAACGAACACGCCGCGATCTTCCGGGGTTTTCAGACGGGGGGCCAGGATCAGATCAAGGACCAGAAAGACGGCCACCGTCGCGACGAGGGCGTAAAGAACCAGCGTCAGAGGCAGGCCGCTGCCGAAATCGACACGGACCAGTTTGACGAACAGCAGACACGGCAGCGTCACCTTGAAGACCAGGTCCGATCCCATGCGGGCGAAGGCGTCGTTGACCCATCCCAGGCGCTTGAACAGCATGCCGAGGCTGAGAAGAAGAAACACCGGTGTAGTGATCTGCAGGGCGAAACGGAGATCGTCCATGGAAAGAATTCCTTTTTCGTCAATGGGCCTGTCCAGCCACCGCTGGACTTTCCACCTTAACATCCCTATATTCGCAAATAATCACCCAATTCATAAAAACAAAGGACACGAATCGTGAACAATCTTCCCCCTCTTGACGATCTGCGCCTGTTCTGCACCGTGGCCCGCAACCGCAGCTTTGTCGCCACCGCCACAGCTCTCGGCGTCTCACCCGCCTATGTCAGCAAGAGGATCGCCCTGCTCGAAGCGGCCCTGAACGTCAGGTTGCTGAATCGAACCACCCGCCGGGTGAATCTCACCGAGGACGGCGAGACGGTGCTCCCCTGGGCCCTGAGGATTCTGGAGGACATGGAGCAGATGGTGGATGCCGTCTCTCAGACCAAAACGGTTCCCCGGGGGCTGCTGCGGCTCAGCTCCAGTGCCGGCTTCGGTCGCAAGCGCTTGGGACCGGCCCTGTCCGAATTGGTCAAAACCTACCCGGAGCTCAGCATCCAGCTCGAACTGCTGGATAGGCCGGTGGACCTGATCGGCGAAGGGTTCGATCTCGACATCCGCATCGGCGGCGAGGTCGAACCTTCGTTCCGGGCCCGGAGGATCGCCGTCAACCGACGCATCCTGTGCGCCGCGCCGGACTATCTGGACCGTGCCGGGATGCCGCAGCGGCTCTCGGATCTGGAAAAGCACCGCTGCCTGGTCACCCGCGAACGCGACCTGAGCTTCGGCGTATGGCGCCTGCAGAGCCCATCCGGCACAGAGACGGTGCGTGTCAACGGCACGATGTCGAGCAACAACGGCGAAATCGTTCATCAGTGGGGGTTGGACGGGCACGGGATTTTTCTGCGCTCGACCTGGGATGTCATGACAAGTTTGCAAGAGGGGCGCCTGCGCCAGGTTCTTCCCGACTATTTTCAGGAAGCCGATGTGATGGCCGTCTACCCCGTGCGCCTGACCGAGTCGGCCAAGGTTCGCCTGTGCGTGGAATTTCTGCAGGAACAGCTCGGCGGGTAAGAGCACCAGACATAAAAAAGGCGGCCACGGGCCGCCTTGGGAAACCTGTGTTTCGGGATATCTAGCTGGTGAACATCAGCTTGCGCTCGAGGTCCATGGAGCGGGTGATGCGCTTGGCCTCGTCGACGGAGATGGCCTTCTTCTGACAAAGCTGGATAAGATGCTGGTCGAGGGTCTGCATGTGGTACTGGGCGACACCGTTCTCGATGTGCTTTTCGATCTCGTCGAGGCGACCGTCGCGGATGCAGGCCTGGATGGTGGTGGTCGACCGCATCACCTCGACGACCGGGATGATATTCTCGCCAGTCTTGTCCTTGACCAGGCGCAGGGAAACCGTGGCCACCAGGATATCGGCGAGGCGCTGGCGCATGACCTCCTGCGCCTCGGGCGGGAAGTTGCCGATCAACCGGTTGATGGTGGACGAGGCGTTCTGGGTGTGCAGGGTGGAGAAGACCAGGTGACCGGTCTCGGCGGCCTTGATGCAGGCGTCGATCGTCTCCATGTCGCGCATCTCGCCGACCATGATGACGTCCGGGTCCATGCGTAGAGCCGCCTTGAGGGCATCGCCGAAACGGTCGGTATCGATCCCCACCTCGCGCTGGATGATGCAGCTTTTGTTGGAGGTGAAGAGGAACTCGATGGGATCCTCGATGGTGATGATATTGTAGCTGTAATTCTCGTTCAGGTAGCGAATCATCGAGGCCAGGGTGGTCGATTTGCCGTTGCCGGTCGGACCGGTGACCAGGATCAGGCCGTTGGGAGCCTTGGCGATTTCCCCCAGAACCGGCGGCAGGTTGAGTTCCTGAAACGAGCCGATATGCGGGGGGATGACGCGCATAACGATGCCGAACACCCCTTTCTGGCGGAAGATACTGACGCGGAACCGTCCCCCGTTGGGCAAAGAGTAGGAGGCATCCTTCTCCTTGAGGTCGGGATCGAACGGACGGTTGTTGGCTTCGAGAATGGTCTTGGCGATAAAGGCGGTGTCCTCCGGAGTCAGCTTGGGCAATTTGGAACGGATGAGCTGTCCCCGCCCACGGAAAAACGGCGGGTTGTCTACCTCGAAGTGGACATCCGACACCCGTTTTTCAAAAGCGATTTCCAGAATTTGGTTAAAAACCTTGGCATCCATATAAATCCTCGTGGAAAATGTTAATCCGTATCCGGAAATTACCCCTTATTGGGGAGGATTTTCAAGTTTTTTACGGTAAAAGGCGTTTTCCAACACCAACGAGGCCTGGGCAGCCAGCAGGTGAATCTTCTCCATGGGTACGGCCCCGACCTCGCCATCACCGAAATCGGCGTAGATGACCGCCAGGGTTCTTCCCCGCCGCGTCAGAGGAAGCAGCAAAACCTTGGGACTCGCCGGTGCCCCGACGACCTCGAACAGAGGGGTGCTGACCATGCCGTCGTAGAGGAGACCGAAAAACGGCCGCCCTTCCTCCACCACCTTGTGCAGCAGGGTGGAACCGGTCAGGGGGATACGAAGAGGGCTCACGGCAACGGGCCTTCGGTCGCCCGGCGAAAATCCGACCCCCTTCTCCGCCACCAGATCCTGCTGGGCAACGACCAGGGTCAGGGCCCGGGGGAACACACCGGCAACGGCCTTGAGCACAACCTGAGCCACCTCGGGAATCACGGATAAAGGGATCAGCTCGGAAACCGCTACGGTCAGAGTGTCTTCCACCACGCCCCCCCGCTGGGCAAAATAGCCCCGGACATACTGGCGGAAGGCATCGAGAAAGGCCAGGATAGAAGCTGCCGTCTCGTCCTGCCCTTCTTCGGCGAATGGGCGGGGAAAGACTCCGCGCGCGCCTTCGCGATAGGCATTGAGCGCAAACTCCGCATCGGAGGAGGCGGAAAGCTGCAGGGTTTCCACTTGGGGATAGCGGCTTTTCTTCTCCCGCCGCAGGCGGTCGAGCTTCTCGGCGGAGAAACCTTCGTGAGCTCTCTGCGGACAGTCGAACACCAGCAGGGGGGTGATCCCTTTGAGAATCGACTGATCGAGAATCAGGTCGAGGTCCTGATCGTCATTGGTGGAAAAAATCAGAAAACCGTCCATCTTGCCCAGGCTCGCCATCAGGTAGTTGAGGAAGGCGTCGGAGCTGAATACGATGACGGCGCGGGAGACACCCTGGGGAGGGACCTGTTCGCGGGCTTCATCGGCAGCGTCTCCGAGATACGCCAGCACTCTGTCCTTGTCAGCCGAGGACATGCGGGGCGCCAGGGTGCTGATCCGTTCGCGGTGAATCGCCACAGGATCTTTTTCCTCCAGCACCGAGAAGACCCCGGGGATGCGGGTTTCCATCTTCTCCAGATCGGCGAGCCCCAGATCGTCTTCGGAGATGCTCCAGTCCACGGCGGGCTCTGTCTCGCCACTCGGCCCGGGAGGCAGATCGTCCTCCTCTTCGACCAGTTCGCCGTCACGCTTTTTCTCGTCATAGATGCGCAGGGCATCCATCAATACGTTCTGGCTGTTGAGCAGAAATTCCTCGCTGAGCTTTTCCGGAAAATAGCGATACTCGTCGCTGACGGTCACCTCATTGACATCCAGCGAAAAAGTCCCCGTCTTCCAGGTCAGGATCTCGACGATGGTCATCTCGATCAGCAGTTGCAGCCCTTTAAAGGCCTCATCCTTGTCGATGAGT
>QKGY01000172.1 GCA_003250235.1 Desulfuromonadaceae bacterium | reverse complement strand
CGCCCGAAAAGTCTGGCAGGATTCCCGCACGTTGTGGCTGCTCTGCTGTTCGACGATCCTGATCGCCGTGAACTGGTTCGTGTTTATCTATGCCGTCGGCAAAGGGGAGGTGCTGCAGTCGAGCCTGGGCTATTTTATCAACCCCCTGGTCAGTGCCTTGCTGGGGACCCTCTTTCTGGGCGAACGGTTGCGTCCCTGGCAGCTGGGCAGTCTGTTTCTGGCCGTATGCGGCGTTCTGTACCTCAGTCTCCACGTAGGTGTCTTCCCCTGGATTTCCCTACTTCTGGCTTTTTCTTTTGGAACTTACGGGCTGCTGCGCAAGAAGGCTCATGTGGAATCCCTGGTCGGCCTGACCGTTGAAACCTGTCTGCTCGGTCCCCTGGCCCTGGGATATCTCCTGTGGCTGCAGGCCCGGGGGCAGGCCGCTTTTCTTGCCGGCGTCCCCTGGGACAATGTCCTCCTTCCCCTGGCCGGCGTGCTGACGGCGACACCGCTGTTATGGTTCACCATGGCGGCGCGTCGGCTGCGGTTGACCACCATCGGCTTTCTTCAGTACATCACCCCGACCCTGCATTTTCTGCTGGCCGTCTTCGTTTACGGAGAAGTCTTTTCATCGACGCACCTGGTCAGTTTTGTCCTGATCTGGACAGGGTTGCTCCTCTACTCCTTCGATGCGGTACGGGCGAATCGGCAGACCCGTCGCAGGGTCAAACCGGAACCTTCCTCAGCTTGAAATATTTATCCCCCAGATCGGGCAGCGATGCCGCGCGACGGTATAATGGCTTTAAATGATGCTGAGAGGTGTCGAAGTGCGTGGTGCGTATCGGCCCCTTTGGAGAGAGGAGAACCATTATGCTCAGGGCGTTCGCGGTGGGATTTCTGGTTGTCGGGATGGTCACGGTGGGAAGTGCTTTTGCAGCGGAGGTTCAGATGCGTCCGGGTCTTTGGGAGATAATCAGCCAGGTGGAGATGCCCGGCATGCCCATGCAGATGCCGGCCATGACCCATACCCAGTGTCTGGGCAAGGAGGATTTGGTTCCCCAGCAGGAAGAACCGGATCAGAAGTGCCGCATGATCGAAAAGAAGGTGTCCGGCAATACGGTTAGCTGGGTGATGCAGTGCAGCTCCTCCGACGGGACGATGACCGCTCGGGGGAAAGTGACGTACCATGGTGACGGGTTCGAGGGTGAACTGCACATGGAGACCGGTGCTCCCGGTCAGGACGCCATGCAGATGGTCACGCACATGAGCGGAAAGAGAGTCGGCGACTGCCCCTGAGGCCTGTCACGCCAGGGCAGGTTCAGCGAAGCGTCTTTCCTCCCGGTGACGGCCGCCACTCCATGATCGCTTCTACCAGAAGGCCGATGGGGATGGCGCTGAGAATGGTGAGCAGCGATCGGGAAAGCGAGAAACTCCAGCCGAGGAACTGAACCTCGAGGGGGATCATCGGAATTTTGACGGCGTAGGCTGCCAGAACCGCGGTGATCACCGCCCAGCGGGCTCCCTGCGCCTTGATGCTCTGCAGTAGCGGAAAGATAATGTAAGCCGGTCCGATCAGGATCGTTCCACTGGCCGCCGCAATCACCAGGGCTTTCCATCCCCCTTCCTTCCCCAGCAGTGCCGCGACCTTCTCCCGACTGATCCACACCTGCAACAATCCCATCAGGCCGAATACGGAGAGAATGATCAGGATGACCGAGCCGAAGGTGCGGCCGCTTACCGACAGGGCCTCGAGGGCACGTTCAGGTGCCTTGTGGAAGGCCCAGAGGTACAGGCCGATCACCGAGAGCAGAAGCCATTGGGAGCGTAGCAGCGAGAGCATTCGGGTGCGCACGGAAGGGGACGCGCTCATAGGACCAACCCCATGAGCAGACCGATCAGAAGGGCCGCTCCGAACGCGATACCGTTGCGGACCAGCGCGTAACGCATGCCGAAGACCCCGGCCTCAAAAGGAAGGGTCACCACCCCCACCGAAACCCAGGAAACGATGAAGGCGGCAATGGCCGGAGGCCAGGCGCCGGCCGACAGCAGTGTCCCGGCCAGGGGAAAGGCCGCCGCCGGAGGGCCGATGGCCACGGCGCCCATCCCTCCCCCCAGCAGCAGGCTGGCCACGCCGGACGACTCGCCCAGCGTTTTTTCGATCAGCTCGGGAGGGAGAAAGACCTGGAACAGTCCGACCAGCCCGAACACGGCGGCCAAAAGCGGTAGCAGGCGCCACAGCGACAGACCGGCGATCTTGAGGCTCCGCTGCGTCTTTTCTTTGGACGAACAGGAGCTGACGCCGTAAGCGATCAGGATCAGGGTCAGGTAGGTCAGGCCGACGGCGCTCATGGCTTTTCTCCAGGCAGGGTTCGATCCATTCCTGCAAAGTCATTATCCGGTTCTGGGTGGGAAGAACAGGTCGGTAAGCGCCCCGCAAAGGGCTTATTCCATTCCCATTTCGAAATTGAATGCCGAGGTCCCCGGAACCTCTCCTCCCCTTTTCAGGGTCGTAAGGATCTTTTTCCCCTCGGCGGAGAAGGGCCCGAGATGGGAAAGGTCGACCAGAAAGCGGTCGCAGCCAAGGGCCTGCAAGCTCCCCAGATGGCCGAGAAGGGAAAAGTCGGTGGTGGATGACAGCACGGTGAGTCCGCCGCGCTGATCGACCTTGTACCCGTCGCCGCGATCGGATACCACGGGATGGTCCGCCCGTACCGAACGGATGGGGATGCGGGAGGAGATCAACGGGACGCTGGTATAGACCGTGGCCGCAGAGGGGACACCGGTATCCCGACACAACAGGTCGCGCAGATTATCCCGGTCGTCTTCGATGTACACCGACACCTCTTCGATACCGAGCTCTTTCCAGGCCAGTACCGCCTGGGTGTTGAGGCTGAAGAGCCGGTAGCTGCTGTGAAGGTGGACTCCCTCCAGGCCGTCGAACAAAGGAAAGTGGCCGAGGTTCCCGAGCCGGAAGTGGGTGAATCCTCGGCTGAGGAGTGTCTTGACGGCTGTGCGCATCTCGTTCCACGCGTCGCCGATCAGAACGAAGGGGATATCCCAGAGGATGAGCTCTTCCTTCCCGGCAAGGCCCTTGCCGAGTCGGGTATTGTGGACATTGGCCATCGTCAGCGGCAGCATGACCCGGTCGATATCCGGATCGAGCAGCGCTCCCAGATCCCTTGGGTCCCGCAGCCCCAGGGTGATTTCCCGATGCCCGGAAGATGGCGAAGGACGCTCGGGGAGAAGCGCGGCCAAAGCGGCCTGCTTGTGGTTGTTGCGCAGGGTGCTTCGTTCGGTACGCAGCACCTGGGAAAGCTGCTGGTAGAATTCGCGCCGGATCTGCTTGAGGCGGCTGGGCGGAATCACCACAGGGGGCAGCTCCGAGGTCGTCAGGGACTCCAGGACGAAAGGTTCTCCGGCACTTTTGGCGAACACCGTCTCCAGCGTCTGTCGTGACAGAGGACTGTCCTGGGCTGGAAAGCTTTCCACGGCAAAGTGGCTTTCGAGATGACTCCCCCTGACCTCGGCGCGGAGGACGAGGCTGTCCTGCGCCAGGGTGACGTCGAGAGCGATCGGCTCGGGTTGAGGACCCGCCTGGTCGAGCCGGCGGCGGCAGGCAGCTTCGCTCAGGGTGAAGGCCTGTTCCGAGGACACCTTGAAGACGGCGTCGCCGACCTTGAAGGTACCGTGGAAGGAGGACGGAATCGACACGACGGAGCCTTCGGAGGCCTTCTTGACCGGTTTTTGGCCGATGAAGATTTCCTTGATGGTGAAGGCCGTGCCCGCCTTGTCCGTCTTGGGCTGTATCCTGAGCCGGTCGCCGATGTGCAGGCGGTCGCGGGTTTTGAACTGGATGGTTCCCCCCCGCACCTGGCCGACTTCGCCGAGAAAACGCCCGGTGGCCCCTTTGACAGAAGGGATGGCGATATCCGTGGGGACGCCTCCGGGCAGGAACCCCTTGGTGGGCTGGCGACCGAAGGAGGCTTTGAGGCGTTCCTTGGCCTGCCGGACCGCGTCCGAACGTTTTGCCGCCGGGGCATCGAGGGCCATGCGGTAGGCCGCCACCACGTTGGCAACGTACTCGGCGCTTTTCATGCGCCCTTCGATTTTCAGGCTCATGATTCCGGCATTCGCCAGTTCGGGCAGCAGGTCGATGGCGGAGAGGTCGTTGGTCG